>DMAT01000408.1 GCA_003451635.1 Syntrophus sp. (in: bacteria)
AATACCCTGGCCCGCCGTATATCCCTCTTTTTTGATTTTTTTACCGAGGAGTTCCTCGAGAATGTAGGCGTTCGTCGATCCCCTGCCTACGAGGAGGTAACCGTTCTTCTGGGCATGCTGAATCTCGGGCAGGGCCGCTACACCCTTGCCGATCAACCGTTTTGACTCCGCCGGGGTCAAGGTAAACATTGCCTGCATTCTCAACTCTCCTTTCTTTGCTTTGAGGGGGTTAATTCCCCGTCAATCGTTGCCTCAGCAGCGAATATCGCTGCTCCGTCTTGTTGTTTTTCACGGCTATGGCCAGGGCCTTCTTGGTTCCCACCAGTACCACCAGCTTCCTGCCCCTCGTCACGGCCGTGTAGATCAGATTCCGCTGGAGCATCATGTAATGCTGGGTCATAATGGGAATGACCACGGCGGGATATTCGGAACCCTGGCTCTTATGGACCGTCACGGCGTAAGCCGGGACCAGCTCATCGAGGTCCGCAAATTCATAGGCGACAAGCCTCTCATCGAAAAGAACCTTGATTTCCTGATCTTCCGCATCGATGTGAAAGATCCGGCCGATGTCGCCGTTAAAAACCTCCTTATCATAATTATTGCGAATCTGCATCACCTTGTCATGAATCCGGAACGTCTTCCCGGCCCGGGATACCCCGCCCTCCCCGGGATTCAATGCCTGCTGAAGTTCGGTATTTAGATTGGTCACCCCCACGGTCCCTCTGTTCATCGGGCTTAACACCTGAATATCATTAATGGGGTTTAATTTGAACCTCATTGGTATCCTTGTTTTTACCAGGTTCAGGATTGTCTCCAGGGCCTTCTCCGGGTCCTCCTGTTGAATGAAATAGAAATCGGACAGGGTGCCGCTGGCATCCGTTGTTGGTTTTGTCTCCGGAAACAGTCCCTGATTGATCCGGTGGGCATTGACGATAATGGAACTCTCTTTGGCCTGCCGGAAGATTTCATTCAGTTCAACCACCGGTGCCACCCCCGCAGCAATAATATCCCTTAAAACGTTGCCGGGCCCGACAGACGGCAACTGGTTCACGTCACCGACCAGGATCAGGGTTGCCCTGGTGGGGACCGCCTTCAGGAGGTAATGCATGAGGACGATATCGATCATGGAGGCTTCATCAACAATCAGAATGTCGCAATCCAGGGTGCTGTTTTCATTCTTCTGAAATCCCCCGCGCTTGAAATTGAACTCCAGCATGCGATGTATCGTCTTTGCTTCCTGGCCCGTGGATTCGGCCATCTTCTTGGCCGCCCTTCCCGTCGGGGCTGCCAGGAAGATGGTCGTTTTGACGGTTTTATATATTTTCATGATGGCGTTGATAATGGTCGTCTTCCCGGTGCCGGGACCACCGGTGATGATCATGAGCTTGCTTTCAATCGCCGCTTTAACGGCCTGGAGCTGTTTTTCCGCCAGGGTGATGGCCAGCTTCTCCTGGACCCAGCCGAGGGCCTTGTCAACATCGATCTGGCGCGTCTGTTTGGGGGCAGGAATCAGCGCCTTCAACCTGGCCGCCGCTTGGCACTCGGCCAGATAAAAATGGGACAGATAGATTGCCCGGTGGTCAAGGCCAGGCCTTTCCTCGCTGGAGACCATCTGTTCCTTCACCAAATTCGCGACGGCCTTTTCGATAATGTCCGCGCCTATCCCCAGGATAGCCTGGGATTGCTCGAGGAGAAACGGTTGGGGCGCATAGACGTGTCCCTGCTCGGCCAGTTGATTCAGGACATAAAGGATACCCGCCTCCGCCCTGACCAGGGATTCTTTGGCAAAACCCATTTTTCCCGCAATCTTGTCGGCGGTAAGAAAGCCGATGCCGAAGATATCCTTTGCCAGGCGATAAGGATTCTCCTGGACAATCCCGATGGCGTCGTTGCCATATTGCTTGAAGATCTTGGCTGCGAATCCGGAGCTGACGCCGTGGGTCTGGAGAAACAGCATGACCTCCCGGATTTCTTTCTGGTCCTGCCATGCCTTCCGGATCATGCCGATGCGTCCCTCGCCGATCCCCGGTATCTCCGCGAGCCGTTCACTGCGATGTTCAATTATCTCCAGGGTATCCTTACCGAATTTGGCGACAATGCGCTTGGACATAACCGGACCGATGCCTTTGATCAGGCCCGAACCCAGGTACTTTTGAATGCCGTGGACGGAGGCGGGGGTCGTTGTCTGTGAAAAAGAGCTCTTGAACTGGCGGCCGTATTTCTCGTGGTTGGTCCATTCGCCTTTCATGCTGAGGACCTCCCCGGGAGTAGGGCGGATCAGATTGCCGACACAAGGAACGAGGTCCTTGTTACCGGCGACTTTGACCTTGGCAATGGTATAGCCGGTCTCTTCGTTAAAGTAGGTAACATTCTCGATCTGACCCTGGAGGTCCATAAGATTTGTCTGGGTCATGAATATTCAGCCCTCTGCGATTGCGATGGTGACGAATGACATGTTTCCGTACTTTTTTCAAGCACATGTTCTTTTGAAACCATTCCGTATCGAGGTGATTTAGAAAAAGTTCGTGCGGCGAACTTTTTATTCAAATTCGACTCGCCCCGCGTATCTTTTACATCCAGTTTTGATGTCCTAATAATGGGAAAGTGTTCAGGAAAGTTATCAGAGCTTCGCCATGAGGTGGAGAATGGATTTTTCCAGGCCGTCCAGGGTCAGCTGGTTCATGGGGAAGACCTGCCGGACGATGCCGATGGTCCAGGTCATCTCCCATTCGTCCTGGGGCACGGGATTGAGCCAGACGGCGTGGCGGAAGGTCCGGGCAAGGAATTTCATCCGGTCGATACTGGCCCCGGTGGGTTGCTGATCGACATAAATGGCCCCGTTCATATGCATGAGTTCATAGGGGGCCATGCTGGCGTCCCCGACCAGGATCAGCCTTGTTTCCGGATCTTTTCTGAGGAAATCATCAAGAAGTTCGGGCTTGTGATACCGCTGGGGGTCCGCCCAGACGCGGCTGTAGATCGTGTTGTGGAAAAAATAGATCTTGAGATCCTTGAACTGGGACCGGGCGTAATGGAACAGGGTCTGGACGATTCCCACGTAGGGTTCCATGGACCAGCCGCCGTTGTCGATGAGGAGGACAATTTTCATGCGGTCCTTCAGACGGCGATCGAAGACAATCTCGATCTCCCCGGCGTTGCGCATGGTCTGATAGATGGTTTTATCTACATTGACGGTGTCCTTTGGCCCGGTGGGTGTCATCCGCCGGAGCCTCTTCAGGGCTTCGCCCATCTGAAATTCCGTGAGGGGTCCCTCCTGGGAATAATCCCGGTAACGCCGCTCCAGGGCTACCTTGACGGCGGATTTGTTCCGGGACTGTCCGCCCACGCGCATCCCCCCGGGATGATGGCCCGAATGGCCGACCGGCGATGTTCCCCGCGTCCCGATCCATCTGTTCCCCCCGTGGTGGGCCTCCGTCTGTTCCTTCAGGCGGTCGAGAAAATACTGGATCAACTCTTCCGGCGTCATCTTCTGCAACTCAGCCTCATCGAGTCCCAGGGCCCTGGCCATATCCCCCGGATTTTTCAGCCATTCGTCGAGCATGGCCCGGGCTATTTCCGTCAATTCGACGGCTGTGGGGTCATGAAGCTCCACGCCCTTGAAATGATGGGCAAAGATCTGATCGTAGCTGTCGAAATACCTTTCACTTTTGACCAGGATGGCCCGCGCTGCCGTGTAGAAATCTTCCATGGACTGGATCAGACCCAGGCTGAGGGCCTTATGGAGCCTCAGAAACGAGGTCGGGGTGACCGGAATTCCCCGGTCCCGGAGGGTATAGAAAAAATCGACAAACATTAAAAGGCGCTCCTGCCTAGTTGCTGTGCCGCCTGGATAAGATCAGCGCTTTTCTTGAAGAGGATGCCGAGGTAGGGGATCTTGCCCTGTTGCAGGACCTTGGGCCGAAAATCGGGATCGCTTTTCAAGGCCCGGAGCCAGTTGATCAACTCCCGGGTTGCCGGTTTCTTCTCGATCCCCCGCATCTCCCGGAGGCGGTAGAAGGCGGCGACGGAGGCCCCGACAAGTTCCTCGTCTATACTGGGAAAATGGACGTTGATGATCAGGCGCATCATTTCCTGGTCGGGGAAGGCGATGTGGTGGAAGTTGCAGCGTCCCAGGAAGGGATCGGAGAGATCCTTTTTCGCGTTCGAGGTGATGATGATCACCGGGCGGTGTTTGGCCGTAACGGTCTTGTCGATCTCGATGATGTCAAATTGCATCTGATCGAGGACATCCAGCATGTCATCCTGGAAATCCGTGTCGGCCTTGTCGATTTCGTCGATCAAAAGGACGGTCCGGACGTCGGAGACGAAGGCCTGACCGATCTTTCCCATGCGGATGTAGGCCTCGATATCGCTGACATTCCGCTTGGAATCGCCGAAACGACTGTCATTGAGGCGGGTCAGGGTGTCATACTGATAGAGGGCCTCGACGAGTTTCATGCTCGATTTTACGTTCAAGGTGATGAGGGGCATCTTCATGCTTTCCGTAATGGCATGGGCCAGCATGGTCTTCCCCGTACCCGGTTCCCCTTTCAGGAGGAGAGGCATTTCCAGGGCCATGGAAACGTTGACGATTTTTGCCAGTTCATCATCGAGGACATAGCGGGACGCCCCGCGAAAGGACGCAGGTTTTGTTGTTTTGGTCATAAAAAAATTACTCCTTCAATATTGGTGCCCCTCCTTAATCAATCTCCCTTAAAAATGCCACTGCTTTTTTTTCCGCAACGACAGATAACTGCATACCTCCCCTGATATTTTGCACAAGCGTTATCCTGCACCAGAAGGGCTGAACGGCAGTGAAAATGTCTTCGGAGATCGTGTTGGCCAAACCTTCCGCAAATATGGGCTCTTCGCGGAACGACCATAGGTAAAGTTTTAGACTTTTGCTTTCGATACAAAGTTTATCCGGGGCAAATTCAATGGTTACGGTATTGAAATCGGGCTGATGAGTAACAGGGCAGACGCTGGTCAACTCATTGCTCTCGAATTTCACCGTTTGCACGTTAACGGGTTTGGGAAACGTATCAAGCTGTTTTGAAGGCGCGTTTACTTTTTTACCCAAATAATGAAAATTTTCCATAAACTGTTCTTAAGCCCCCGAATTATCAACTGTTATTTGGAATCAAGAAATGATCTTTGCCCCGGTGGTGCAGGTTTCATTTACTTCTACGCACTGTACTTTGATTCGCGAATTTTCGAATAACCGGATCGCCTCATGTAAGACTACCTCCGCAATATGCTCAGAGGTGGGATTTTTTTTCGTTACATAAATTCGTTGTCCCGATTCTTTAATATATTGGCACATGGGGTCCATTTCCCACAGCAAAGAGGCATGGTCCAGGTTTTCATCAATCCAGGTTTTCAGAATTTTTAACTCCTGAAAGTCAATAAGCATGTCCTTCTCATCGAGGTTATCGCCTTCCAGGTGCAACTTGATCAGCCAGGAATGGCCATGATTACTGGTACATTTGCCGGTATAATTTTTTAACAGCCGGTGGGCGGCCTCAAATTTAAAGGTTCTGCTTATTATGTATTTCATCCATGTACTCCATATTTTTAACGAATTTTGGCTACGATTCGGATTGCCGGAATATTGTTCATTTCCCTCTGCTGGCGCCCCATAGCATCGCATGCAGGCGCGGCGAAAAGTTAAGGCCCCGTCTGATTATTTCATCAACCAAGGCCGGTTTTAATTGCGATTCCAAACTTTGCCCTTCCAACCCAACATACACTTTATTCCCGGCAATGTTAAACCTTTTTAAAGTACCTTCTATCTCGTCCAAATCCGACTCATCCCGGATGATGAATTTAAATACGCAATAATCCTGTTTTGCCCAAAAACTTATACTTTGCTCATTGATTTGTTGCCGCGCGTTTGACAATTTAGGCGAGATTACCCAATTAAAATGACGTATTACGGATTCGTCCATTCCCTCCCTCCTAAAAACCGTCCCGTCGGCTATGGTGACAGCTAAGGGCGCGGTGGGAATGAAAACGCCATTGCTCTCCACATGATATTTTTTCCCCGGCACAACAAGGTTATCAAGCCGGTAAAGAGTCGGCTCACCCCCGGTTAAAATTATATGCTCCGTATTGTGCGCGCGAATCAGTGCTTTAAGTTCTTCAGAAGAATAAGGCTGAAATTTGCCGGAATCTGCAAACCATGTATACTTCGTATCGCACCAGGTACAGGCCAGATTACAGAAATGAAAACGGAGAAAGAAGCTATTTAGCCCGGCGCAGTTTCCTTCCCCCTGAAGGGATACAAAGTGTTCGGATAAATAATAGATGTCTTTATTTGCTTCCATCTTAAAATGCAACTTTATGAGATTGAATTAATTCACTTAATAATCTCCCTCCCCTTCAAGGGGCGGGGTGGGGATGGGTCTGACGGAACTCTTCGAAGCCTTTTTCCCGGAGCTGGCAGGCCGGACATTGACTGCAACCCCGTCCCCATTCATTCATCTGTTCGTTGCCATTATAGCAGGTCAAGGTAAGTTCCTGTAATTCTTTGATCTTGCCGGCGTTATAGGCCATTTCAAAGACCTGGGCCTTGTTTTTCCACATCAAGGGGGTGTGAATGGTTACGGGACGGTCGAGGCCAAGGGAAAGTTCCACGGCTTTTGCCTTGATATAATTGTCGCGGCAATCCGGATACC
>DMAT01000040.1 GCA_003451635.1 Syntrophus sp. (in: bacteria)
GATGCAGCGCAACGCAGCATCCGGAGCTTTTGCGAAGCCGTCAGTCGAACTCGATCTTGAAGAACAGATCCAGGCTGCTCTGCTTTCCCGCCTTCGTTTCCACTTCCCACTTTTTTGTGAAGGAATATCTCATTATGTAGAGGATATCATCGCTGAACAGGGCCCGCCCCAGACCGACGTAAAGTTGCGGCGATAAATACTGGCCTACCGTGGAGAGAGAAGTGGTCATGTCGGTCCTCCCCTGCCTGGAGCGGTTGGGGGAAGTCAATCCCCCGATCTCCAGACCGGCGCTCTTTCTCAGACTGTCTTCGAGCCCTCCCGACTTCCCCTGAGCAAGGAACATTCCCGCCGATTTCAGCAACGTCGTAGCCTGGATTTTATCGCCGGTGTAACTCGTTCCGAAGACGATATGAGCGAGGACGTCCTGGTCCGACATGGAAGGCACGGAATAGAGGCTCACTATAGGAGTGCGAATGGTGCCGGTCACAAGAAATCCCGCCCGGACATCACCGACCGTCTTTACCGCCAGGATGTCGAGGGAAGCGAGGGCAAAGGGCTTGTCCTTGAAGAATATGTGGCCCCTTTCAATGGGGAGTTTGGTCTCTGCCGCGTATAGAAATCCCTGGGAGATATGGATCTCGCCATGGGTACGAAGATTATCCAGGCTTCTGCCGGCAGCGTTCATCTTGCCGGTAAACTTCCCCTCCAGATCCCGGGTTTTCATGAAAACTTTTTCCCCCAGGGTGATGGAAAGATCAATATCCATAACAACAGGAGATGATTTCGGTTTTTTTTCTCTCCTGTCCATGACCCGGACATCCCGGCTCGTATGGACCATATCCGGTTCCTTGGACTCGGTGTACCGTCCTTCCGGGACATCGATGGCCCCGCGCAGGACCAGACGCTCAGGGGTTCCTTCGAAAGTGAGACGGGGATTTACCAGTATTTGGAGTTCAGGAAGATAGGCGCCCTGAAACCGTTCCCCTTCCAGGGCCCCCTTGATACGCTTAACTTTCCCGTCGCCATACCACAGCGTCGCCGTTCCTTTGATACTGCCGGCGCCGGAACGGGCGGATGCCTGCTCGACCTCGACCCGGTCCTGGTAGAATCTGGCCACCGCTTCCACGTCATCCAGACGGATTCCCGTGGCCGGGACATAAGCCCCGGCCCGGGTGAGACGGAGGGTTCCCTGATAAACCGGGGCGGGCCATGTTCCAGTCACGATCAGATCTAAGGCAAGCTGTCCGTGGGTTTCCCGAACAGTTCCGGGAAAGAGGGCGCTAAGCAATCCTTTCTCCCGGAGATCCCCCTTGACGGCAATGGAAAGAGGGCCTTCTTTGTTTATTTTCAGCGGGATTTGCGCCTTGATCGGCAGACTGAATGTGGAGCTGATCTGGCCGTGGTTTGCAAACTTGCTCGCCAGCGTCCCCTCTAGGGCGTCATCCTGCCAACTCCAGGCAAGGACAAGATTCTCTTGGGAAAACTGCACCTTCCCTTTCGGGTAGGCAACGGTCCAGACTCCCCCCGAAACCGTTGATTGCCCTTTCATGGTAAACCGCTGCTGCGGCAGCAGCCGGCCTTCTCCCTGCCCGGAGAGACGGCCTTGCGTTTCCAGAGACGGGGGTAACAAGGGCTTGATAAGTTGAAAATCCATATCCGTAAGGCGTACCTGAAAGACTCCTTCTCCGGGAATCGCCCCGGTCGGCGGCACCGAAGACGACAATACCGCCGCGACCTTTCCCTTTTCCCCAAAATCGAGGGACTGCCTCATGTCCAGGCCCTTTTCATCCCACTTGATGCGGGTCTGACCCTCCCGAATGGGTAACTTCCACGTCCCTTGCGAGATGTCTCCCTTGACCATCGCCGTCCCTGACAGCCGAAATGGCCCCTTTCCCGGCCACTCCATACGCATCTGCCCGTTGGTCTTACCTTCCATCTCCGTGTCTGCGGAGAATATATTCAGCCGGCCAAATTGGAGATCCTGCCATACGGCCGCAAGGAACTCCTGCTTTTTTTGGCCATCCGTTCGGGCTGCCAATTCTAATCGTTCCCCTTGTCGTCCCGTCAAAAGAAGGGAGGCAAGAGACAGGGAATGTCTTGTGGCAACAATGCTCGCAGGCTTGACAATGGTCAGGGGGCCAAATCGTTTGCTGTCCCAATGGACATCCTGAATTACTCCGGTCCAGACAGCCTGCTGATGCGAACCTGCAGCCTGAATGCGCAATCCGTTCTCCGGATTCGTGACCAGCAGATCTGCACGATGACTGCTTCTCGTTCCCCCCACTTTCAGCTCGGCCTGACGCCAGGTCGCCCCCCATAGGGAAATATTTTTCGCCGTCACTTGGGCCTTAAGATCCTTGTTCCCATCCTCGGTAAAGGAAAGATCGGCCGTGAAAGATTCGATCGTGGTATGATCAAAAGCGAGGTCTTTCCCGGCGGCGACAAGATTTCCGGAGAGGAGACGATTACGTAACCGGAACCATCCCTGTCCCTGAAATTGGCCTTCCGCCTTCGGCAGGAGGCGAGAGAGCTTTGTAACTCGCGCCTCATAGAGGATACGGTCCCGCGCATCGCCCCGGGCGTGGACGTGGAACCCGTCTCCCTGCAAGCTCAGGTCGTCAAGATTGAGGACCTCGTCTTTCCAGCGGGCGTTGATGGTCCCGGTCAGCTGCTTGCCCATCAACTGGCTGCTGAAGAGTTGTCCTTTCACGACAGCCTCTACGGAAGCTCCCGGGGGCCGCCGTAAGGAGCCCTCCAAGTCCGCATTGATGTTACCCTTCAGCTCCGGCGCCGCCCGGGAAGGGTCGATATTTCTTGCCTGGATAGTTCCAGTCGCGGCAAGATCCTTTTCCCAGGCGATATTCATCCGGCCTTTTATGGTCCCTTTGCCAAGGTTCATAAGCAGATCTTCGATGCTTGCCTGCCTGCGATCCCCCGTAATAATGCCGGTGGCCTCTCCCGTTTCCCATACGGAAAAGTAAGGCCGCAGGCGGAAACGCCCTTGATAGGATGAGAGATTACCCGCGATATCGACATTCCCCGTAAGACGACATTCTACGCCAGCCTCCTGCGAGAGGTCGAGGTCCTCGGCCCTTACGACCCCCTGAATAACCGGTACGGCTCGGGAAAAATCAACCTTCCCCTCGCCCCTGACGGCGCCCTTACGTTCTCTTTCCTTCAGGGAGAGTCCCGTGAAAGCGAGGACATGGTTATCTAAGGAGACAAGGCCGTTGAGGGTAAAGCGCTCCTGGGGGCCTCCGAATATTTTCACCGTGAATGGTCCCTTTACATACATCGACCGGTCAGGGGCCCGGAGCCTGGCCTGTATCGTTGTCATGGGCCATGAAGACCCTTTCGGTTCTACCTTTACATCAGCGGCAAGGAAGGGGCTCATAAGATGGGTCTGCATGGTTCCCATCATTTTCCCATCCGTGCCTTCTATAAGCAGGTCGTGGAGGCGGACAAAACCGTAGGTACTGTCCAGACGGCAATAAACCCTTTGGATCATGATTTCCTTGCCCTGTTTACGGGAATTAAATCTCAGGATCTCGAGTTTATCGACACGCCCCTGAAACCATGACAACACCCCAGGGAATCTGGGCCAGGTCAAATCAAGAGGCTCATCGGGGCGATCGTCTTGAAGGGAAACATCCTGTATAACCAGCTTTGCCAGCACGACCTTTCCCATCGGAAGTTCCCAGGGTCGCCACTGCAAGATCGTCTTTCCGATCGTAAGTCGCCGTCCTTCACCGGTAACCAGCAGGTCCCGGACGGCAAGCTCCGACGCCAGGGTTCCTGTAATCCCCGCGGTTTCTATCCGGGCGGGAACAAAACGAATGAGGCGGGAGACAAGATATTGCGCCCCCGTCTCGCTATAGAAGAGCCAGGCCACCATGCCGGTAAAGACGAGGATCGTGGCAAGAATGGCAAGGGGTACAATCGCTTTTTTATTCATAGGGTAAATCCGAATCCCAGGTGGAGGCGGAACACCGGCTCGGGTGTTCCTATCTGCCTGGCAATGTCCAGTTTTATGGGACCGACGGGGGTATAATACCGGCAGCCGATTCCAGCCCCTTGGGCAAGGTCCATTTCCCGGAAACTGTTAAAGGCATTGCCGGCATCATAAAAAGCGGCGGCCCCCCAATCTCCCCAGATCCTGCGTTCCACCTCGACGCTTCCGACGAGGGTGTTTTTACCGCCCACGACGTTACCCTTGTCATCCTTTGCCCCGAGAGACTGATAGGCATATCCCCGGACGCTGTTATCGCCTCCGGCAAAATACCGGATGGCAATGGGCAGGTCCTTGGATCCCTCATTTTGTAGCGTGGCCCCCGCATTAAGCCTTGCCAGGAGAGAAAAGCCCCCAATCAGGGGATAAAGACCGCTTCCGGCGAGGGTGCCCTGGATAAAGCCTGTGTAGGAGCCAAGGTCCTGATGGGTCCCCCTGATTTCCGCCAGATAGGAGAAACCCTTAGTCGGCTTTACCGGATGGTCGTACTGGCGGTCGAACACGCGGAATCCCGGCATCAGGGAAAAGGTGTTGGTCTTTTGATCGCCGGCGTCGGAGTCTTCCCGCAGCAACTGGAGAAAAATGGCCCCTGATTTGTCGAAGAAATAGGGACGGACATGCTGCAGCTCCATGGATAACTCCTTCGTTGTGTAGGTGTCGGTGTTTTCCCGTTTGAGATTGACTTTGAGTCCCGAGTAAGTGCGTATATCCCCTCCCGGCACCGTATACCCCATGGCGACGCCCTGAAGGACAGGACTTACATTGACCCCCGTATCCCACTGGTGACCGGCGTCGAAGACATTCTTGTCCCGGTAGTTGACAGAAAACCTCGGGCCCGTATCGGTGCCGTAGCCGCCGCCGATTTTCACCTGTTTTTCCGGCGAAGGTTTCAGTTTTATCTCCACAGGAACCCGATTCTCCTGAGCCTGATCCTTGTCCGTCTCCATCAGGACATCGGAGTATCGGTCGGCGAGGGTGAGATTCCGCTGGGTCTCCCAGATCTTTTCGTAAGAGAAGACGTCCCCATCCTTGAACGCCACATAGCGATTAAGAAACCTTTGGGGATACCCGGGGGCTCCGGAAAAATTTGTCTGTCCGAAGAAATATTGGGGGCCCGTCACATAGACGAGATCGATGTCCGCACAGGACTGACTAACCAGCACCTGAACATCGTGTACGGAGAAGCGGCCTTTCAGGTAGCCCATACCGATGCCAAGATCGTTAATGCCCCTTTTTGCCTCTTCGTAGACATCATGACGCAGGATGTCGCCTTTTTTAAGGGGAAATTTTTCGACGGCCTTCCGAAAAGCCGCATTCCCTTCTCCGGGACCCTCAATGCGGACAGCTACCCTTCTCACCAACACCGGTTCCCCCGCCGCAACCGTCACGATCACACGGAATATCCCTTCCGGCGTCATTTCCCGCGAGACAGTCGTTGCGGCATTGTAATAACCGAGAGATTCGAGGGCTTCCTGAATCTTCCCGTGGATTTGCTCCTGGAAATGATCGAGCCACAAGACATCAACCTTACCATCCTTGACCAGTCCGGCAGGGACGGCCAGGGCGGCCCTGACGTTTTTCAGCACGTCGCCGTCGACACCTAGAACTTTCAGTTCAACAGACTCCCCGGCAAAGGCGAAAGACGCCGCCAGACAGATGGCCGTTATAATTATCAGAGGTTTCAGTATATTCAAATATTCTTCCCTATTCCTGTTCAGCCTTCTGTAAATCCTTTCTGGTATCCCGACTCAGATCCGCGGTGAGGTAATCGAGGGTCACCGGCAGGGCTACTTCCAGGAGCGGGATATGCTGCATGCCAATCCGGGCAGACTTTACGGCGCAGGAGAGAAGATGACCTCCCTGGCGACGGTCGTCACTGATAAAATGGAGGTGATACCCCGGGGCATTGAGAGAAGGCATGAAGGGGGGCGTGTAAAAACCGGACAAGGTCCCGTCGATGTCATAAAAATCGAAAACCACCTGATCCTTCGTCGCCTCGACGAGGGGACGGTAATTCTCCTGTTTCGGCACGGAGCGGGTCCGGACATGGGAGAAGCGGCCGTCGATCCTGATTGCGTAGAGCATATTAGGGGAGGGGAGAAGTCTTTCCAGCAGTGAATTGAAGGCTTCATAGGGAAGAAGGGCATCCTGTCCCCCAGAGATCATATCCGCCTCATTGATCTCTTCGAATGTTTCGGGCTGATAAAAGGTCACACAGGCAAAGGGCGTCAGAATGTCATCGGCAACGACGCCTACGGTTCCATTCGCGGCCACTTGGTAAACGACGCCATCCAGGACAACCATTTCGCCGTCCAGATCGTTAAAGGTTCCCAGACCGAAGTCGCCATGGGTCCTGACCTCGCCAATCGCGATGTTCTGCTCGTAATAACCCTCCACCAGGACATTAATGGGAGTTGAAATATAGACACTGTTGGGGCGTGGATGCTTTTCTGACATTAGGTAATCCTTTTCTCTGTGATCCGGTCGTGCTCTTTTTAACCACCGCCAATGATGACTTTGCCGACAACCAGCTCTCGGCTCGGCGGCTCGCCTGATAGTGAATTGAGACACGAAGCTTGCACCTTGTC
>DMAT01000320.1 GCA_003451635.1 Syntrophus sp. (in: bacteria)
CAGGATGTGCCCGGCGTCGCGGTAGTTCACGGTCATGCCCGGGAAGGGCTCGAAGGCCGTGTCGTACTCCACGGTGCGGATGAGCGCCACGGCGCGGCGGGCGTCGGCCACGGTATACAGCGGGGTGGTCAGATCCGTACCATGACGAAGATGCTTGCGGGTTTTCCATAAGGCCTCCATCTCCTGGATGTGGGCGCTGTCCAGAAGCAGGATTTTTAAAAGATCAAGCGTGGGGGGTGTCGCATAAATCGATCCGCGGAAGCCTTCCTTGACAATCCGGGGCAACAGACCGGCGTGATCGATATGGGCGTGGGTCATGAGAATGCACTCAATTTTTGAGGCGTCATAGGCCTTCTTCTCCCAATTGCGCTTCTCGATCTCCCCATTGCCTTGATGCATCCCGCAGTCAATGGCGAATCGGCGCCCTCCCGTCTCCATGATGAAACAGGAACCCGTCACGGTCCTTGCCGCCCCCATGAATTTCACCTTCATATATCTCTGCTCCTCTCGTCTTCTTCCGTGGACAAGTTCCGATCTCTGCTAGTCGGGGACAACATTCAACGGTATCCTCAGTCATGTCCCTGATGTCCATATGTCATCCCTTGCGTAATTGCAATGTGATTCACATCGTCATTGTTCTTGAACGATATGCGGACTTTTACGGAAAAATATGCTAAGGGCGTGGTCATGTTGGAACCGATTGTTGAAGCCCTGCAGATCAGAAAAACTTATGGCCAGCTTGTTGCCGTCGATGATGTCTCCTTTGCCATCGCCAAGGGGGAGTGCTTCGGCATCCTTGGACCCAACGGCGCCGGCAAGACAACCACCATCCGCATGACCTATGGCTTCTCCCCGCTGACGGACGGCGTCCTCAGGGTCTTCGGGCTGGATGTATCCCGTCATGCCCGGGCGATAAAAGCCCGCATCGGCGTCTGCCAGCAGGACAACACCCTCGATCCCGACCTGACCATTATCCAGAATCTGACCGTCTTCGCCCGCTATTTCAACATTCCGAAGCCCCTGGCGGTGAGGAAGGCCGACGAACTCCTTCGTTTCATGTCCCTTGATCACCGCAGTAATTCCCGGGCTATGGAGCTTTCGGGGGGGATGGTCCGGCGCATTGTCCTGGCCCGGGCCCTGATCAACCAGCCGGAGCTGCTGATCCTTGATGAACCGACAACGGGGCTTGACCCCCAGTCCCGCCACCAGGTCTGGGAACGCCTCGATAACCTGCGCCGGCAGGGCATGTCGATCCTGCTGACCACCCACTATATGGAAGAGGCATCCCGCTTGTGCGACCGCATTATCATTATGGACCAGGGCCGCATCCTGGTTCAGGGCAAACCATCCGAATTGATCAGGGAACATATCGGCAAGGACGTTCTGGAGATATCATCACCTGCGACTGACCTCAGAACCTACATCCGCCTCCAGAAGATGACTTTTGAGGATCTGGGAGATCGCCTCCTCGTTTACGGCGATCACGACGACCATCTCTATCGGTATATCACCAACCGTTTCTGCCCCGAGGGTTGCGTGATGCGGACGGCAACCCTGGAAGATGTGTTTCTTAAACTGACCGGAAGGGGACTCAGGGAATGAGCAAGGGTATTTTACGGGTCTGGCAGCGGAACCTCGACGTCTATCGTCAGAACTGGAAGATCAGCTTCATGCCACCCCTGCTCGAACCCCTGCTTTACCTGGCGGCCTTCGGCATCGGCCTGAGCGGCCTCATCGGCGAGGTGGCATACGGCAGCGGGAAAATTTCCTATCTGGCCTTTATCGCTCCGGCCCTGCTGGCCATAAACATCATGAACAACGCCTTCTTCGAAAACACCTACTCCTCGTTCGTCCGCATGTACTACCAGAAAACCTTCGACGCCATGATGGCGACACCTCTGTCGGTAGAAGAAATCATCACCGGAGAAATAGTCTGGGGGGCCACCAAATCCGTCATCGCCACGGCGATCATGATGGTGGTCCTCACATTTTTCGATCTAATCCACTACCCGACCGGCCTGTTACTGCTTCCCCTGGCCTTCTGCGGCGGCTTCGCCTTCGGTTCCATGGGGATGTACTTCACCGGCATCGTTTCTCATATCGAGCTCTTCAACCTTCCCTTTTTTCTCTTCATCACCCCCATGTTTCTCTTCAGCGGAACTTTTTTTCCCCTGGAAGGCATGCCCCCGTGGGCCCAGATGCTGGCTACGGCCCTGCCCCTGACCCATCTCGTTGATCTGACCCGGGGATTATGTTACGGCAGTTTCGCGAAATCATTCCCCTTGGCCTTCGGTTATCTGTTGCTGTTCTCTCTGGCCTTCTATCCCCTGGCCCTGATCAAAATGCGCCGGCGCCTCATCAAATGACGGCTTCGTAAAAAGCCCGGAGGCGGCGTTGCACTGCATCGCTCGTCACTCGACGTACGTAAAAGTACGTCTCATGATTCACGATTGGCGCGCCTTGCCTGCGGATCTTTTTACGAAGCCGTCTATAATGGTTAATTTTTCGGCTTTTTCCATGGGCGTCACAAAACAATGCCATAAAAAAGGGAGGCCAGACGGACTCCCTTTTTTTAGTATAATTTTGCTTAGTTATGGATCAGCGGGACGATTCGATAAATTCTTCCACCTTTTCGGCGATGATCTTCACGATCGCCTCAAATTTGGCCTCGTCCTTTTCGAGGAGGGTCATCCGGAAACCCTGCAGGGAGGTAAAGAACGAGGTCAGGGGCACCACGCATATTCCTGTCGCCCCGAGGAGATAATAGACAAAGCGCTTGTCGAGTTCGACATTTTCTCCCACCAGGCTTTCCACGAAGGTTTTGATCTCCGGATGGGGAATCGGCAGGCTCTGGCGGCTATTCAGAAACGCCTCATTGAAGACCGCCGTCATGTAAAAGGCCCCGTTGGTGCGGTTAACCATGAGGCAGGGAACGTCCTTGAGGATGTTATAGGCGATATTGGAAAGGCGCTCATAATGCCTGATCCGCTCATCGAGATAGTGCTGGTATTTCGGGTGCGTCATTATCCTCGGAATGGAAATCTGAGGCAGGGTCGTCGAACAGACCTCGGACATTTTCTGGGTCAGAATCGAATTGACATATCTCGCAAAGGTCTCGTCCTTGTCGGCATTATAAACCTCTATCCAGCCGCAGC
>DMAT01000410.1 GCA_003451635.1 Syntrophus sp. (in: bacteria)
ATTCAGCTTATTATAGGCCCGACCCCGCCAGTAATAAGCGACGCTGTTATTGGGATCGGTCTGGATGACCAGATCATAAGCGGCAGCCGCCTGTTTAAAATCGTTCTGCTTGAAGAACCGGTGCCCCGCCGACAGGTTCCCCCCGCTTTTTCCGGCAGCAGGAGGAACGGCAGGATCCAGGACTTCCCCTTTGATCAGCGATCCTACCTTACCCTGCCGGTTTTCATATGAAGCGGCGGTAATCTGCCACCGATCCCGCACGTACACAAGGGTCACATAAGCCTTACCCGCGCCTTTGTTCCCCTCGACACGAAGGGTAAGCTGGACCTGGACAGTGCTGCCCGATGTCTTTAGGGAGGATGGAAACCAGGGGGCGGTTTCCGTGACTTCCCCGAGATCATCCTTGATCTGTTGATTTTCTTTAACGAAGGATGATGCGATCTTAAATGGTTCAGAATCCTTGATAAAGTCGTTGATTCCAAAGAGGATGGAGATAACGACGATGCCCACAAGAAAAGGCCAGGAGCGTGAGGCGCCCCCCTTTGGTTTTAACGGTTGATAGGTCTTTTTCCCGTCGCCAGGCTGGATGGGCGCGTAATCTTTCCCGGAAGCCTGGCCAACAGATGGCGCCTGGCTGGCAGCCCGGTCCTTTTTCCTGAACTGCGCCAGGATGTCCGGCAGTTTCATTTTTGGCACGGTGGTCATGATTACCCCCTCTTTGTCATGACATGGTAATGCATTATAGAGAGAATGTCCATTCTGTCAAGACAAACCCCTCAGACAAATCCTTCATTAATATAAAGCCAATCCCCGCAACTCCGCCTTCAAGACGAATAATTAAACAACACAGTATGTTATGCCCCCCGCATATTGTTGACCCGGAAGGCCAGCAGGGTAATATCGTCGAATTGTGGCGCCCCCTTGGCAAAGGCCTCCACATCTATCAGCAGCGAATGGCACATCCGCTCCGGATCACGATCTTCCTGCCCGGCATTCCAGACTGCGAGCCTCTCCTCACTATACATGATTCCCTCCGCCGTTTGGGCCTCCGTAACACCGTCGGTATAAAAGAGTAGCATATCTCCCGCTTTCATAGCGAGGGACCATTCATGATAGTCGCTTTCGAGCAGGGGTCCCACGATCGGATCGGAGGGAAAATCAAGAAACCCGCATGCCTCTTCTGTGCAGAGGAGAGGGGGGTTGTGGCCTCCATTGGCAATGACTATCTTACCCGTCCCCAGGTCATATTCGGCATAAATGACGGTAACGAACATGGTGGCATCGTTGTTTGCAGCCAGCATCCGGTTGGTCTTGAAAAGGGTCTTCGCCGGGCCTCCTCCCTCCAGGCTGTAAACCCTGATCAAGGCCCGGGACATGAACATGAACAGAGCGGCAGGGACGCCTTTACCCGAAACGTCACCGATCATAATCCCGAGTTTGTCCGGCCGGATGAAGAAATAATCATAGAAATCCCCGGCCACCTCTTTTGCCGGAATCATCTTTCCATAAATGTCGAATTCCCTGACATCGGGAAAGGGTGGAAAAGTATGGGGAATGATGGATTGCTGAATGTCCCGGGCCACCTGCAATTCACTTTCCATCCGTTCCTTCGCCGCCGTAGTTACCCGCAGGTTTTCGATGTAGGTTTTAAGGTCGGCCGACATCTTGTTTAGTACCTCCGCCAGTTCTTCCATTTCATCACCCGTGGAAATGTGGAGCCTGGCATCGAGGTTTCCCTCACCAACCCGGCGGGCATGAAGGACGACCTGGCGGATGGGACGGGAAATCCCCCGGGCAATCAATGCCGAGACGAGGACCATGATGATCGTGGCCAGGAGGGATGAGAATAGAAAAATGCTGATGGTCGCATCTCTTTCCTTACCGATGGTTTCCTGGACATGGATTAGGGGTTGATAGAATTCATCGACATAAACCGTCGCAAAGAGGATACAGGCCGTCCCCCTCACGGGCACGCCCACAAAATATTTTTCCCGGATGGAACCGTCTTTTTCCTTCCAAAGGTAATATTGACCGACCGATTGGCCGTTCAGATTCTTTTGGATCGCCTCCCAGAGGGCCGGGAGTTTATAACGAAAATCCGACAACCTTTTCCCCTCGATATCGGGATCGGGATGGAAGAGATACCAGCCGTCTCCCTGTCCGACACCGTCATGGAGGCCGCTGTACCCCGTTTTCTGGATCTTCTGCACGACAATCTTCCTTAGATTCTGGTCTTTAGGGTCCAGGGGGTGGTTCTCAAGATAAATCTCTATTTGTCCCGCCAGGTCATGGGCCTTTTCACCGAGAATCTTTTCCAGACCGCTACGGATCGTCGTTTTCATTTTATCGGCACTGTCCGTGGCATTCTCGGTTATCCTGACCACGCCGATAACGGAAAAAATTGCCGAGAAAAGAATGGCTAGGGCACCATAGACAAGGATCAGCTTGGTACGGATGATCATTAATTATCCTGTCACTATTTGTTGATAATGCTTTTATTGAGAAGATATGCTAATTATACAGCAAGGTCAAGAAGTGAAAGGACATGGATACATTGACGGTAGTTAAGAAATCAGAACATATTGATCAAAGAGATACGACCAAAGAAACGGCTGATTTTATTCATTCCTTCCTGTTCGGCAATGCTGGTATTGTGCGGGACGATCAGGGGGTCCGGTCCCGCCTGAAGATGACCCGCAGCACTGAGGGATGGATAGGCATCCCCCATGGCGGCATCGGTATGGGGATACTGCTGGAGCTGGCGCTCCACACGGGGGCTAATGGATTGGACCCTGTTTATCAGTATCCGTTCAATGTCGAATATCGCCTGGGAGGAGCGAGTCTCCATATCGGCGATGCCGTGGAGGCGGCCGTAATTCGCAACGAAGACCGCTTATCCGGGCGAATCTTGCGGGAGGGGGAAGATGAGCCCTATCTGCGCGCCAATATCCACTATGGAAAGGAAGGACCCCATAAAAAAGTCCAATTTCAGGATTCCCTCCCCGTCCGCTATGACGATATTGAAAACCGGTTGCTCCCCCTGCCCTATTACCGCAACTGCTTCGTCTGCGGGGTAGAGAGGGAAGAGGCGGGACTGCGGCGGCGCTTTTATTTTGTTGACGGCGAGGTCACGGAAAAGATTGTTGTCTCCCTTGCCGGCTTTGATGAAGATGACAAGCAAAGTTTCAACCGGTTCCAGAGGAATGAAATCTTTCATCCTTTGCCGATTCTAGCCCTTCTCGATGAGACATTGGGCCTGGCGGCCTTCATGGTATCGGCGAGCGGCGGAGTGACGGTTCGGATTGATTATACTTTCTATCGGGATATTCGGGTCGGGGAAAGACTGCTTTTCTTCGGACGAGGGGGAAAGCTAAGGGGGAAGACACCGTCAAGGATGATGTGCTGGGCCTCCGGCGGCGCCGCAGTGGTCAGGGATGACGGGACTTTGGAACCCGTGGTTTCCGCTTCCGGCCAATGGTTGGGCGTACCGGCCCTGACCCATCAGATGCGGGAGGCGCTGATCCCTGCGGAACTGAACCGGCGTGCCTTCGAACTTGCGGGAAGCTGACCTCTTAACTGCTATCCCCGTGCATCCCTTGGGGGGCGGGGAGTGCCTCCGCTCTTCAAGAAAAACGGGATACGTCGCTGATAGCTAATTGAGGCCTTGCGAGGATCGAAGGGATTTGCTATGATTTGGACCCAAATCACTCATTTTCCTTTTTCCAGGGGATAGATGATACTTGGTTATGCAAAACTCTCTGGATGGCAACAAGATATAATAAGGAACTACGACGAGCAAACTGCGGGGAATTTACCCCGAGAGATTAAGGTTAGAGGTACATTCTAAGATGAAAATACCTGATCATCTTCAATTGGTCCAAAGATTTCAGGAGCTCAGGAATTTGTGCCTGGGTTTAGCGGAGGGACTGTCATCCCTTGTCTCGGACCTGCAAAAAGGTGAGTTACGGCAACTTGAGGTAACGGAAGCGAAAATAGCTTCCCTGCGTCAAGAATATGAAATTCTGAAAAAAGATGTCATCGCGTTTGCCTCACCCTATCAAGCCATTCCTAATCCCGGAGGAATCACTTCCCTCGCCACTCTGGAGCCCCTGCTCCTCGCAGTCAATCAAAGCTTGAAGGCAGCGGCAATTCAAGTCCTCGATCAGGTTAGTTCTGTAAAACACCGGGAAGAGACAGCTTTTGAACCCCTGAGGGCCTGCCTGTCCGCAGCGTCCGAGTTGCACCGGGCCATTGCGCAGGTTCCCCTTCCCGATCTTCATCCCGAAGTGGTCGCCATTACAGATGGATCCCATCCCCTGGCGTTATTCGTATCCCTCGTCCGTGACCGCCGGCATATGAAAGAAGAAAAAATCGCCGCCATTCAGGACGTGATAGCCGGTGCCTTCGGTAACTTGCTTTTCATTGCGGCTCTCATGGGGAAACTGATTATTGGAGAGCAGGACGGGAAAGAGGCGGAGACGAAAGCACAAGATGTGTCTCAGCCAGCTACTGTTAAAACTTCTGAAGCCGCGATAACACCAAGCGAGTCTGAGGAGGTCCTGGAGCAAAGACAGATTCTGCAGGATCTCCTTACGATGACGGAAATGAAGATCCAAAAGTTGTTAAAAAATAGGCTGGTCCGGGAAGAGGAGCTGGCGGGATTTGTTGCTGCCATGAAGGAAATGGAGGCCTCACGGTATCGAAAATCAGATTTCAAGGAGGATTTTCGTCAACTTCACACCATCAGGGCGGCCTTGGAAGAAATGGAAAACAAGGCCTTCAATCCCCGCAAGCGCCTGGAAAGGACTGAAGGGCAGCGCAGGTAGTCCTGAAAATATCATCCGGCGTAAAAAGCATGGATCAGAGGTTGGGGAAGCGGGTTCAGAAGTCCTGTAACCCCGCTTCCCCACCTGGAAGCCTGTCCGTAATATTACATTTCCGCCGGAAGACTGAGATCCTTCATCCATTCCTGTGATGAGCCGTCATAGACCTTCACATCCTTGTAGCCAAAGAGTTCGGTCATCAGAAACGACCAGGCAGTACAGAATTTCCCTGTATCGCAATAGGTAATGATTTCCTTACCTTTGTCATTACCGGTCTTTCCGGTAATGAGGGCTTCAAGCTCGGTAGAACTCTTGAAGGTTCCATCTGCGTTATACGCCAGTGAGGTCGGCAAATTGACGGCCCCGGGAAGATGGCCCATTCTCTCGACAAAGGGGAGTTTCTTCTTTCCTGCGTAAAAGTCCGGCTCCCTGACATCCACCAGCGTCGCCTTGCCGAGGCGGCTCTTTACATAATCCTTATTTACATATAGATCCTTGTTCATTTTTCCCTTAAACGCTTTGGCCTTGGCCTTGACTGCGTCCGTGCTCAGGGACTTTCCGTCCTTAACCCATTTGTTTTGACCGCCGTCCAGGAGGGCGACGTTATCCACACCCAGGTACTTGAGGGTCCAGGCCACCCGAGTGAGATCCACGCGATCCGT
>DMAT01000091.1 GCA_003451635.1 Syntrophus sp. (in: bacteria)
AACGCATCCTCGCCGATCTCGACGACATTTATTATCGGAAAAAGACGCGCCTCGTCTTCATTGCCGACGACAACATGGTTCTGAATCCGAAGTGGGTTACAGAGGTCTGCGACGCCATTATCGGCCGGAAGTATCGCAACCTGAAGCTTGTCGTCCAGGCTGACTGCGTTTCCATGGCCAAGAACGAAGCCATGGTTGCAAAAATGGCCCAGGCGGGCTTCCGGTCCGTCTTTCTGGGCATTGAAAGCGCCTCCCGCCGGAACCTCCGGACCATGGAAAAGGCCGACATCGTCGAGCAGGCTGGGCAGGCCGTTGACAACTGTCACCGCCACGGAATCATGGTCATCGGCGGACTGATCTTCGGACTACCCGATGACGATGAAGAAGCCATCCGGGCGAACTACCGGTTTCTAAAGGACCTGGAGGTCGACGCCTCCTACTGCCAGATGCTCTCCCCCTTCCCCAAGACCCCTGTCCGGGACCACCTGATGGACGAAGGACTGGTGGCAAACCCCGACCGTTATGAACGGTACAACGGCATGTGGGCCAACGTGAGAACGCGGCACCTGGAGGCCGAACAGTTGCAATACGCCTTCTGGTACTATCGGCAGACCACCCTGGGGTGGTGGACCCCGTCATCTTTCGCCAGGAGCCAGGGCCGACTGTGGACCGCCGCCTGGATGTACCTGGTCAAACCGGTCATGAAATTCTTCATCGACGGACGGCAGCGCCGGACGGGCTGGCAGGAACGGTATCGAAGGGAAATAGAGCGTCTGGAAGGGATGAACCGCTTTGCAGACCTGGAGAGGTTCCTTCCCGATAGTAGGACCGCAGCCTTCGGGGAAAGGGATGCCGACGGAGGCCCTTCATTATGAAGGCCTCGGCTGTGGAAACGGCGCCTCCTGAGCCGCAGGAAACGGTCCGCCTTCCTCTGACGATTCCCATTTTTCCGTATCTTCGGGACCACCGGATCGACGGAAAGATCGTTTTGCCCGCCGTGGAGATCCTCCAGCACCTGGCTGCGTCGGTCAAGACCCATCGGCCCGATGCCAAGATCTGCGGCATGGGCGCCGCCAGATTCTTGCATTATTTACCAATCCCCGAGGATTCCTCCGTAATCGAGGCCTGCCACGAGCTGGATATCCATGCCGGAGGTCGCCTTGTTTCCCGGCTGATCACCAGGAACGTCATTTCGGGGACCGGCATCAAAAGGGCCAAGGTCCACGCCACCGTCGAGTTTACCAAGTCGAAGGAAGGCAGAACGCCGCTCCCCGTGGATATTGCCGCCGCGCTGGACGGCGTCTCCTGCGAAATCCCGGCCTTAAAATTGTACAGTGAACTCGTGCCCTTTGGACCTGCCTACCGAAACGTCACCGCCAGTCTCTTCCTTGCAGAAGACGGCGCCGTTGCCCAGATATTTGCTGCGAGGCAGCCGGCGGTCTCTAACCTTCTCGGCTCCCCCTTCCCCTTCGACGCCGCTCTGCACGCCGCCTGCGTCTGGGGGCAGCGGTTTCACCGCCTCACCGCCTTTCCGGTGGGCTTCGAGGAGCGTATCATCGTCGAACCGACGGTGCCCGGTGAGACCTACCACTGCCGGATTCTCCCCGTTGCCGCGACCGGGGATAGCCTCCTCTTCGATATCTGGATTTACGATGTGAAGGGGGGGGTGCGGGAGGCGATCCGGGGGGTGGCAATGAAGGAGATTTTCCCCGGCCGGATTATGCCCCCCTGCTGGGTACATGCAGAAGAGGCAGCGCCGCTGGCCGCCATGCGGGAGCAGTGCCTAGCCTTAGCGGTTGTCGATCGGCGGACGATGGCGGATTTCGCCGCCCTGGCCCTGACGGCGCCGGAGGGTGAACGCCTTGAGAAGATGGGGAAGAAACGGCAGGCAGACTTTCTGGCGGCGCGTCTTGCCCTGAAGTTCCTATTCCGGAAGCTGGCCGGCGGCGACATGGCGACGCCGGCATCGGCCATTCACACGGTGTCCCCCGACGGGATTCGTCCCCGTTGTACCGTTGCGGGAGCCAATGATCCTGTATTCTGTTCCGTTTCCCACGACTCGCGTTTTGCCGTCGCCGTGGCCGGGGAAGGGGAAATCGGTGTGGATGTGGAGCGGTTGTCAGACAGGGTGCTGAAGGCCGGTCCCATCTTTATGAGCGCGGAAGAGCTGGCCCTGACAAAAGGGTCACCCCTCGGGATCGTCCCGGCATCGATCCGGATCTGGTCCATAAAAGAAGGAATAACCAAGGCCACGGGCCGGCCCCTCGCCGAAGCGTGGAAGAAGGTGAAGATCGAACGCATCGGGCGATACGTGAGCCTGCTGACCGTTGAAGGGGTGCGGTACAAGGCCTTTCACGACACCGTCGATAATCATATCTTCACCGTGGTAAAGCCTGAAATCCCGGAGGTCGAAGGGACATGAAGCTGGCAGTCCTCCTGGCAGGAGCATACCTGGCCGGATCGGTCAACTTTTCTATCCTTCTGTTCAGGGTCATGGGACGGGAGGACCCCCGGCGCCGATTCAGCGGGAACGCGGGGGTAACGAATGTCTATCGCCAGGCAGGGATGCTTTGGGCTGCCGTTGTTCTGCTCCTTGATATCGGGAGGGCGCTCGGGGTTTGCTGGGCGGCGCTGCATATGCTTGCCATCGAAGTTGTTCCCTGGATTGGCCTTGCCTTTATCATCGGCAACCGCTACCCCTGCTTCCACCAGTTTCGCGGCGGGAAAGGCGTGGCCGGCTATCTGGGGTTTACCGCCCTGCTCTCCCCCATATCGGCGGGCGCCTCGGTGCTCGTCTGGGTCGTCGTATATGGAATCGTCCGGATACCATTTATTGCTTCGTTCTTGATGATCGCCGTCCTTGCCCTTGGCACGATCAGCGCCTGCGGCTTTCGAATGGAGGTGGTTGGGGGAACCGCGGTCATAGTCCTTTTCATCTTCAACAACCATCGGCAAAATGTAGCTGCTTTTTTCCAGGGAGGCGGAGAGGCGGCGAAAATGCCGTCACCGCCGGGTTCGTCCCAAGAAAACAAATCGGCGGAATAACTTTTCTTGCCACAGCTACAATTATCAACTATATTGCCCCGCAAGTGGCCGTGACCGGTTTGATTACAACGGCCGCTTTTGTATTTTTATAACCTCAAAGTAAATTTTCTGTCTCCTGGGAGACAAAAAAGGGGGAAGAATGACAACTGAGGATGACGAACAAAATCAGCTCATGACCC
>DMAT01000140.1 GCA_003451635.1 Syntrophus sp. (in: bacteria)
ATCTCGTGGGCCTCGGCGTCTGCCTGGTTGAGGTAATGGCAGTCATTAGTCGCTACCAGAGGGATGGACAACTTTCTGCTTATGTCCATCAACCCTTCATTGGCGATCTTCTGCTCCGGAAGACTATTCTCCATGATTTCAAGATAGAAATTCCCCTCTCCAAAGATGTCACGATATTCTTCTGCGGCCTTCAGCGCCCCTTCTGAATTTCCCTTGAGAATGTGATCGGCAATTTCACCATGCAGACAGGCGCTCATCCCAATGAGACCCTCATGGTGCCGGCGGAGGAGTTCCTTGTCTACCCGGGGTCGGTAATAATAACCTTCCAGGTATCCAGCGGACGATAATTTCAGAAGATTTTTGTAGCCCTCCATGTTCTTTACAAGAACAACCAGATGACGGGAAGTTTCACCTATGCCCTGGGAACTCTTTTCGAGGCGGCTGCGGGGGGCAACATATATTTCGCTGCCGATTATCGGTTTGATGCCATATCGATAGGCATGCTGATAAAAATCGATGGCCCCGAACATATTGCCGTGATCCGTCATGGCCACGGCGGGCATATGGTGTTCCTTTGCCTTCTTCAGGAGATCATCGATGCGGATTGTTCCGTCTAATAGGCTGTACTGGGTATGGACGTGGAGATGGACGAAATCAGCGTGCTTCATGCTAATCCAGCCAGTAGTTGGGCGCTTCCTTGGTAATGATTACGTCGTGGACATGGCTTTCACGAAGTCCGGCGGAGGTTATACGAACGAAAGTGGCTTTCTGGTGCATCTCGCTTATGGTACGGCAGCCAAGATAACCCATGCCGGCCTTCAAGCCGCCGACAAGCTGGTAGACACTGGCCGAAAGGGAGCCCCGGAAGGGTACCCGTCCTTCGATACCTTCGGGAACCATTTTCAGATTGCTTTCAATGTCATCCTGGTAATAACGGTCGCGACTGCCTGATTTCATGGCCTCGAGGGAGCCCATGCCGCGATAGACTTTGTAACTGCGGCCCTGAAAAAGGATCGTTTCACCGGGACTTTCCTCGGTGCCGGCAAAGAGCCCCCCGATCATGACCGTACTGGCACCGGCCCCCAGGGCCTTGGCGATATCGCCGGAGAATTTGATGCCGCCATCGGAGATAACGGGAATGCCCTTTTGTGAACAATACTTATGAGTTTCGCGGATTGCCGTCATCTGCGGAACACCCACACCGGCGACAATCCTCGTGGTGCAGATGGAACCAGGGCCGACCCCTACCTTAACGGCATCCACCCCGGCCCCGATTAATGCTTTCGCCCCTTCTACGGTGGCGACATTACCGGCAATAAGTTCGCAGGTCGGAAATAGTCTCTTCGTTTCCCGAATTGCATTAATAACTCCTTTGGAATGACCATGGGAAGTGTCGATTACAATTACATCGACGCCTGCGGAAATAAGGGCCTGCACCCTCTCTTCACGGTCAATGATGCCGACCGCGGCGCCGACGCGCAATCGCCCCAGGGAGTCCTTGCTCGCGTTGGGATATTTACGTATTTTTTCGATATCTTTGATGGTTATCAGGCCTTTAAGATTGTATTCGTCGTCAACGACCAGGAGTTTTTCAATCCGGTGTTTATGTAGGAGCTTTTTTGATTCTTCCAAAGAAATGTTTGACGTAACCGTAACAAGATGATCTTTGGTCATCACATTCCCGACCGGCTGATCAAGATTGGTTTCGAAACGGAGATCACGGTTAGTCAATATCCCTACCAGCCGCTTCCCCTTGACAACGGGAACCCCGGAGATATGGTATTCGTTCATGAGATTCAGGGCATCCTGAACCATCTGTTCCGGTCCAATGGTTATCGGATCGACGATCATGCCGCTTTCCGATTTCTTGACCTTATCGACTTCAATCATCTGCCTTTCAATGCTCATGTTGCGATGAATGATCCCGATTCCACCTTCCTGAGCCATGCATATGGCCGTTTTGGATTCCGTAACCGTATCCATGGCGGCGCTCAGAATTGGTATCCTGAGGGTGATATTGTTGGTCAGGCTGGTTGATGTATCTACGTCTTTCGGTAATACGGATGATTCTGCAGGAACAAGGAGCAGATCATCAAATGTAAGGGCCTCTTCGATATGATCCGACAGCATGAAGATACCTCCAGTGGTTTAGATTATTATAAAGATTTAGTTTCTATATTAAAATGTTGGCCGTTAACCTTCAAGTAATATCTCTCTTGGCCTTCATTATATTCAATATGTTCGGCAAGCTGATAATAGGCAGCTCTTGAGAAGCGGGCCCGGAAGGAATGTTCCCTTACCTGGCAATACATGACATTTTCAGGACCAATCCAGAGGGTGCAGGGATCCAGTGTTTCCATCGTCTCATCGCACAGCAGGAGGTTAATGCCCGTTCCATTGCCGCTTTCCGCTTTTGTGTAATCAACCGCTTTAACAATGTATGCCGCATCTTCCACATCTACGAAACAACGATCATTGGGAAGTTCGATAACATATCTTCCCTCGTCATCAAGATGTAAGTTCTGATAAAAATAATTAACAAAATCCCGCCGAAACATTTCGGCACCTTGGTAATACCAGATGCCCTCTTTATCGATTCTGATGTTACACGGGGGGGTGCTTTCCTGCTCCTTCAAGACTCTCCTCACATATTAGAAACCGGTTCTGCTGTCAAGCAACAGGGTCACGGGGCCGTCGTTGAGTACATCGATTTTCATCATGGCCTGAAATTCCCCCGTTCCGACTTTATGTATCTTCTCTTTGCTTCTTGCTACGAAGTAATCGTAGAGCATTTTCGCATTTATCGGCTCTTCGGCCTGATAAAAAGATGGCCTTCTTCCTTTACGGCAATCCCCGAGGAGGGTAAACTGCGAGATGACCATGAACTCCCCATTTTTATCGAGGAGGGACAGGTTCATCTTTCCCTCGGAGTCTTCAAATATTCTCAGGTTGATGATTTTGTCAACGAGATAATCGGCGTCCTTCGTCGTGTCTCCCTTTTCAACCCCGACGAAGGCAATAAGACCTTGCTGGATACTGGAAATATTTTTCCCGCCTACAGCAACGGCGGCCCGATCAACCCTCTGGACGACTGCCCGCATGTTACTTTCCCGACTTTCAATGGAGCCGGATGTTAGCAGCAAAGCTCATCGTCTTCAAGTCTTTTATTGTCATGCCGCCAAATATTTGATAGTTCGACCCCAATGACTAAACGCGTCTTACTTATCAACCCCTGGATATGCGATTTTTCCGCCTATGATTTCTGGATGAAGCCCATAGGGTTGCTCTATATGGCCTCCTATCTGCGGAAAAACGGCCTGAACGTCCAATTGATCGACTGTCTTGATAGTTGCTCTCTCGATTTTATATCACCTGGAGAGATCAAAAAGCCGGCAAGAAAACAAGAGGGACAGGGTAAGTTTATAAAGGAAAAAATTGCCAAGCCCGAAGCCCTGGCCGGCATACCCAAACCTTATCATCGCTATGGACTTCCTCCGCGTGTCTTAAACAGGATATTGAAAGGGGTTGAAAAACCTGACCTCATCCTGATTACCTCCATGATGACTTACTGGTATCCGGGGGNNCCCCGCCGTACCGGTTATTCTGGGCGGGATCTATGCGACTCTGTGCAGTGACCATGCCCAGCTTGCCGGGGCGGATCATGTCCTTCCCGGAACCGGGGAACGGCATATCTCCTTTATTATGAATGATATCCTTGGGGGGACCGTCCATTTTGTCCCCGACGAACATGATCTCGATCATCTCCCCTACCCTGCTTTCGATCTGCTGCCGCCGCCGGGACAGGTCCCACTGCTCACCTCCCGCGGCTGTCCGTTCCGTTGCACCTATTGTGCGTCAAAATTGCTCAATAATTGCTTTGACAGGCGTGATCCGATCCAGGTCGTCAATGAGATGGTGTACTGGCAAGAGAAATTAGGGGTGAGAAATTTCTCTTTTTATGACGATGCACTCCTCAGCGATCCATGGGAAATGGCTATACCCATGCTCACAGAGATCATCAGTCGAAAACTGGACTCTCATTTTCATTGCCCCAACGGCCTTCACATCCGCGAGATTACGCCTGAGATAGCGCACCTGCTCTACCGGGCCGGATTCAAAACCATCCGCTTCGGGCTGGAAACCACTCACGGGGAACGGCAAAAGGAACTGGGAGGAAAGGTTGACAACTCCGCCTTCGAAAGGGCGACAGCTTATCTGCAAGAAGCCGGTTATGCGGGAAATGAGATCGGCGTCTATCTCCTCTGCGGTCTACCCGGTCAAACGGCCCGGGAAATAAGGGAAAGTATCCTTTACGTCCACGACCGGGGGGCAAGACCCATTCTTGCCGAGTATTCTCCTATACCGGGAACGTTGTTATGGGACGACGCCCGCCGTGCATCTTCCTATCCCCTGGCGGAAGAACCGCTGTATCACAATAATTCCCTGCTCCCCTGTGCAAGCCCCTCTCTAACCACAGAAGCTTACCATGAATTAAAAGGGCTGACGAGGCGCCCTTGACGCAATTGGGGACGGTGCCATTTGTTTTTATTTTATTGACGTGGAAGGAATAACGATGATCGACCGTATTCGAGGTATTCTGAAGGGTGTTTTCGGCTATGAGACCTTCTGGCCCCTTCAGGAGCAGGTCATCGGTCATCTGCTGGAAAAAAAGGATGCCTTAGTCGTGATGCCCACGGGGGGAGGCAAATCCCTCTGCTATCAAATCCCCGCTCTCATTTTTGAAGGATTAACCATTGTGGTTTCACCTCTGATTTCCCTGATGAAGGATCAGGTGGACCAGGTGCGGGAGTGCGGCGTCCCGGCTGTTTTCCTGAACAGTTCCCTCAGCAGCGAAGAGTACCGGCACCATGTTTCGCAGCTTCGGGCAGATCGCGTCAAGCTCCTTTATCTGGCCCCGGAGTCGCTGCTGACGCCAAGAACCATGGCCCTCCTGGCCTCTTTAAAGGTGGATTGCATCGCCATTGACGAGGCCCATTGCATCTCCGAATGGGGCCACGATTTTCGCCCGGAATACCGGCAATTGGCTGAGTTCCGGACGAGATTTCCCGGGGCGGTGTGCGTGGCTCTCACCGCCACGGCCACACCGCGGGTCCGTGAGGATATCCGAAGATCACTGAAAATATGCGATCCCCATGAATTCATCGGCAGTTTCAACCGTCCCAACCTCTTTCTTGAGGTAATCCAGAAAACGGCGCCCATTGAACAAACCCTTGAATTTCTGAAACGATATGCGAACGAATCAGGGATCATTTACTGTTTTTCCCGCCAGCAAACGGATGATCTCCATGGAATTCTGCATCGAAGGGGTTATTCAGTCCGACCCTACCATGCGGGCCTCTCGGATCGGGAGCGAACGGAGAATCAGGAGCTCTTTATCCGGGATGATATCCAGATGATCGTGGCGACAATTGCCTTCGGCATGGGAATCAACAAATCCAATGTCCGTTTTGTCGTCCATTATGACCTGCCCAGAAGCATCGACAACTACTACCAGGAAATTGGGCGGGCCGGGCGAGACGGTCTGCCTGCCCATTGTCTACTCCTTTTCGGTTATGGGGATATCCGTAAGATCAAGTACTTCGTTAATCAGAAAACCCAGCAGGAGCAAATGGTTGCCAATATCCTTCTGAATACGTTCATTGGTTTTGCCGAAACCGACCTCTGCCGCCGCATCCCCCTTTTAAATTATTTCGATGAGAACGATACTCCGAAATATTGCGGGATGTGCGACAACTGCAAAGTAGAGGCGACGGATCTTGTCGATCTGACCATCCCCGCTCAAATGTTTCTTTCCTGCGTCAAGCGGGCCGGCGAATATTTTGGCGCCGGCCACATCATCGATATCCTCAGGGGATCGAGCTCCCAAAAGGTCTTGAAATTTGGTCACGATCAACTCTCCACCTACGGGATCGGAACTGCTCATACGACAAAGCAGTGGCGCAACATGTCCCGCCAGTTTATCCAGAAAGGGCTGCTTATTTACGATTATGACCACGGAACCCTCAGACTCACCCAAAAGGCATGGGAGGTTCTGAAGGGAAAAGAGGCCGTCAGGGGCAGACTGGAAGAAGAGAAAAGAGAAAAGGGCGAGGTCCTCGGTCAGCATGAAGGTGAAGCGGGACTCCACGATCCAGTCCTCTTTGAACTTCTCCGGAAGAAACGAAAAGAACTCGCAGACTTGGCGAATCTACCCCCTTTTACAATCTTTCATGACCGGACATTGAAAGAAATAGCCGTCTATTTCCCGCAGACACGGGAAGAACTTTCCACAATCTATGGAATCGGCATGGCAAAACTTGAAAAATATTCCGATACCTTTCTGACGATTATTGTAGAATACTGCCAGGCGCAAAAGATCATGGATAAAATAAAAAGTGGGCAAGGAGGGATATAATGAAAAAACTTATTTTTGCGATATTTGTATCACTGTTATTAGCGAGTCAGGTTTTTGCCGAAAGCACCGGTGATGTAAGGGTTGATGTACTGGCAAAATCAAGTTACAGTTGGGACGGCAGCCTCCTTACGGAATTCTCGAAAGGAACACCGGAAATAACGATCCTCAGGATCTTTATTCCAGCCGGAGCAATATTGCCCATGCATAAGCATCCCGTCATCAACGCGGGTGTAATGATAAATGGGGAGCTTACCGTATTTACTGAAGATAAAAAAACATTACATCTGAAAGCCGGCGATGCGATCATTGAGGTTGTGAATAAATGGCATTATGGAAAGAATGAGGGCAATAAAGCAGCCGAGATCATCGTCTTCTACGCCAGCACGACCGACATGCCCATAACCTTGAAAAAATAAGGCGAGTCAGATATTTGGAAATAATTTTCACACAAATATTGACATGATATCCTTGATGTTTTGCATAGACTGATGTATTAAGGCCTATCCATTTGGCCT
>DMAT01000093.1 GCA_003451635.1 Syntrophus sp. (in: bacteria)
GCCACGTAAGCCTTGACGCCAAGACTGCCAGGTCATCGATCCGTAGCGCCTTGCCCTGCCGCCGCGACAGGTAGGCCAGGGAGGCAAAAGCCCCCATGTTCATGAAAATATAGACCATCAGGTAGAAAGCGATGGCCGACGCCCCACCCTCGGGAATGGCCAAAAGTCCGATCAGGATATAGCCCGCCTGGGCAATCCCCGAATAGGCCAGCATGCGGACGACGCTGGATTGCCGGAGGGCGGTAAAGTTCCCGATCACCATGCTGGCCACGGACATGAAGATGACCGCCGTCCAGATCAGGTGCTGGCCGGGCCCGGAAATCCCCGTCCCGAAACGGAGGAAAACAGCAAAGACGGCAATCTTCGGCGCCACCGACATAAATGCTGTCACACAGACCGGCGCCCCTTCATAGGCGTCGGGGGCCCACATGTGGAAGGGTGCGGCGGCGATCTTGAAGCCAAGGGCGACGAGCATCAAGGCTACCGCTGCCAGCATCAGGGCCGGGGCCGCCGAGGGAGCGGCAAAAGCCGCCAGATTTGTCGTTCCCGTTGCACCGTAGTAGAGGGCAAGACCGAGGAGAAACAGGGCCGAGGAAAAGCTTCCCAGTAAAAAATACTTGACGGCCCCTTCCATCCCCGCCCGGACGATCTTCATGAAGCCGACGAGGACATAGAGGGACAGGGAGAGGATTTCGATGCCCAGGAAAATGACGAGGAGGTCCCCCGTAGAAGTCATGATCCCCATCCCGATCAGGGAAAAGAGGAGGAGGCTGTAGTATTCGCCGTTGTTTTTATGATCCGGCAGGAAATCCCGGGCCAGGACGAAACTGATAAGGGCCGTCGTCAGGATCATCGCCTGGAAGAGGAGGGCGCCGTTGTCCTTTACGATCAGGCCGCCGAAACCAACCGTCCCCTGATCCCACAGATAGAAAACGGATGCCATAGCGGCGATAACGGACAGGACGGCGACAGGCACAATGCCTTTCCCCCGGCCGCCGCCACGGATAAAAAGCAGGGCCGTCGCCCCCGCCAGGAGGATGATCTCCGGGAGCAAACAGTAGAGATTAACGTCTTGAGGGATCATGTTCATCGGTCCAATACCTTTACAGAGTCGAGATTAGGTGGAACGGGAGTGGCCGCCACGGAGAGGGAAGCCGCCTTTATGGACGGGGCGGAAATCAGTTGCCGGGATATGGTCTCGACCCGGTCCGTGAGGTACGAAGGATACAGGCCGATGAAGAAGACGAGGAGTGTCAGGGGGATCATGACAAGTTTCTCAGCCAGGAATAAGTCCGCCACCGCGCCCGGGCGCCCCGAACGGTCCGTTTCGAAAAAGACCCGCTGCACCATCCAGAGCATATAAACGGCCCCCAGGATCAGGGTCGTGGCAGACAGGGCGCCGATCCACCATTGGTAACGGAATGCTCCCAAAAGGAGGAGAAACTCGCCGACAAAGCCGTTGAGTCCGGGAAGGCCCAGGGAAGACAGGGTCATGATGACGAAGAATGTCGCCAGGACCGGGACCCTCGCCGCCAGCCCCCCCAGTTTGTTCATATCCCGCGTCTTTTGCCGCTCATAGAGGGCCCCGACGAGGATAAAGAGCGCCCCCGTGCTGAGGCCGTGATTGACCATCTGGATAATGCCCCCCTTCATCCCCGCCATATTCCCCGCCATGATGCCCACCACGATGAGCCCCATGTGGCTGACGCTCGAATAGGCCACAAGCTTCTTCAGATCGTGCTGGGCAAAGGCCACAAAGGCGCCGTAAATGACGCCGATGACGCCCAAGGCAATGATCGCCGGGGTGAAATATAATGCCGCTTCGGGAAGGAGGGGCAGACAGAAGCGCAAGATGCCGTAGATGCCCATTTTCAGAAGGACACCGGCGAGGATGACGCTTCCCGCCGTCGGGGCTTCCACGTGGGCGTCGGGGAGCCAGGTGTGGAAGGGGAAGATGGGAACCTTGATGGCAAAGGCCACAAAGAAGAGGATGAAAATCCCATATTGCCAGTGGGACGGAACATTCAGGGCGAGCCAGGAAACCATGTCAAAGCTGGAGACGCCGCCTAGCTGCCGGTTCAGAAAGGCCATCAGGATCAGACCGATCAAAAGGAATACGCTTCCCGCCATGGTATAGATGATGAACTTAAGAGAGGCGTAGCGGCGGTTTTCACTGCCCCAGATCCCGATGATTAGGAACATGGGAATCAGCATCGCTTCCCAGAAAACGTAGAATAAAACGGCATCCAGGGATGCGAAGACCCCGAGGATTCCCGTTTCCAGAACGAGAAAGGAGATGAAGTAGGCCTTTTCCTTTAGCTGGATCTTGTTCCAGGAAACGAGGACGGCGGCGACGGAGAGAAATCCCGTCAGGGGCAACAGAAACAGGGAAAGACCGTCGATGCCCAGGTGGTACGAGATCCCCAGGGTGGCAATCCAGGGGACCTTCTCGACAAATTGAAAGCCCGCCTGTTCCGGGCGGAACTGCCAGAGCGGCAGGAGGGTCAGGGCGAAGGTGGCGAGGGTCGTGACCAGGGCAACCACCTGAATCCATTGCCTGCTTCTTGTTGCCAGGACGCCCAGGGCGCCGGCCAGGGGCAAAAAGACGATGAGCGTCAAGAGGGGAATGTCATTATTAAACAGCATCTTTACTCAAATCTCCTTTAGAATAATCCGGCGAAATAAAGGGCAGTCCCGAGGACGAGAAAGGTCCCGGCAATGACAGAGAAGGCATAATGGCGGAGTTGGCCGGTCTGTAAACCAGCCAGCAGCCGTCCGGCAAACATGGTCAGATATCCTGCGCCGTTCACGGCGCCGTCGATGATCCGGCTGTCGATGATCCGGGCGTTGAAGCGCGCCAGGATCTTCACGGGCCGAACCAGAAGGACGTCGTTGATTCTGTCCAGTCCGAACCCGCCGGCCAGGAGCGCCGCCGTTCTCGGGAAGGCATCGCCCAGGGCCGCCATCCGGTCTTTCTTTTTGGTAAACATGTAAACGGCCGCCGTCAGGATCGCCAGGATGGCCACCCCCTGGAGGACCGTCATAATTATCTCCAGATTATGCAAGGCCCCGGCATCGGCGGTCAGGGCCGTGGCGGGGAACCCGAGGAAGCGGGCAAAGACCGTGTCTTTCGTAAACATGGGGAAACCCAGCAGGCCGGCGGTCAGGGCTCCGGCCGCGAGAATCGCCAGGGGCCATACCATCAGTCGGGAGGGTAGGTGCAGGTGTCCATCATATTTTTTCGGACCGAAGAAGACGCCGAAGAGCTTCCCGCAGTAAAGCGCCGTAAGGAGGGCGCCGGCAAAGGCAACGAGCCAGAAAGTCATCCCGAAGTGTTCGAAACTCCCCCAAAGGATGGCATCCTTACTGAAAAACCCGGCCATGGGAAAGACGCCGGCCAACGCCAGCAGTCCGGCGATGAAGGCCACCGCCGTGGCGGGGATCTCCAGGAAGAGGCCCCCCATACGGCTGATTTCCTGTTCACCGTTCATGGCATGGATCACCGCCCCGGCTCCGAGGAAGAGGAGGCCCTTGAATATCCCGTGGGTCACCAGGTGAAATATACCGGCGGCGTACATGCCGCTCCCCACAGCCACGAACATGAAGCCGATCTGGCTCACCGTGGAATAGGCCAGGACCCGCTTGATGTCCGTTTGCCCCAGAGCGGAAAGGGCGGCGTAAACGGCGGTTGTCAGTCCCACGGCGGAAATGACGAGGATCACTTCCGGGCTCTGCCCCAGGAGGGGCGATACCCGGCACATGAGATATACCCCGGCGTTGACCATGGTGGCGGCATGGATCAGGGCCGAAACCGGCGTAGGACCCTCCATGGCGTCGGGGAGCCAGACATGGAGGGGAAACTGGGCGGACTTGCCCATGGCCCCCATGAACAGGAGGAGCGCCATGAGGGCGATAATGCCCGGAGATACGCCGTGGGAACCCTTGACGATCGTTGCCAGCTCGCGGTAATCCACGGTCTGAAAGACAACGATGATCAGCAACATCCCCAGGATGAAACCGAAATCTCCGATCCGGTTGACGATGAAGGCCTTGCGGCCGGCGTCGCAGGCCGACTTTTTTTGATGCCAGAACCCGATGAGGAGATAGGAGCAGAGCCCCACCCCCTCCCAGCCGACGAACGTCAGGACCAGATTGTCCGCCAGAACCAAAAGGAGCATGAAAAAGATAAAGAGATTGAGATATACGAAGAAGCGCCGGTATCCCTCGTCCCCCTTCATATAGCTTGCCGAGTAAATATGGATCAGGAACCCGATGCCCAGGACCACCAGGACCATAACCATCGCCAGGGGGTCCAGGAGGAGGCCGACGCGAATCTGCAGGGCGCCGTCGGAAAGCCAGGTGTAGAGCGTCGTGGCGACGATGCGGGCGACGGGAGCGGCTGTCGTCATTTTCCAGAAAAACCCGAGGGCTACGGCCAGGGATAATCCTACGGACGAGACGGCGATGGCGGCAACCGTCGTCTCACGGAAACGACTGCCGACAAGACCGTTCACGAGGACGCCCAGGGCCGGAAAGGCGAGGAGTAGCCAAAGATATTCGGAGGTCATGAGGATTACCCTTTCAAGTCTTTGATGAGGCTCATATCGAGCGTCTTATGGCTGCGGTACAGGGCGATGATAATTCCCAGCCCCACTGCCGCCTCGGCGGCGGCGATCATCATGATAATGAAGATGAAGATCTGCCCCTCCGTGCCGTAGAGAAAACGGGCGAAAGACGCGAAGATGAGATTAACGGCATTCAGCATGATTTCGATGCAAAGCAGGAGAACAACGGCATTGTTGCGGATGAAGAATCCCGCCGCGCCGATAGCGAAAAGGGCCATGCCGAGTCCGACGAAATGATAAAGGGTCACGGGCGTTCTCCTTCCTTTCTGCTGATGACGATGGCGGCGACGGCGGCAACCAGGAGGACGACCGAGGCCAACTCGAAGACCAGCAGATGCTTCGTGAAGAGATCGAGGGCTATCTGCCGGAGTCCTATTACGGGCTGCTGCAAGGCCGCTGCCTTTGAAAAGGCGGCATCCCGCAGGGCAAGCCAGGTAAGAACGACGATGCCGACGGCGAACAACACGGCCGGGGCTACCGCCTTTACATCCACCAGGGAGATCAGGGGCTGGACGGACTCTTTAAGATTCAAAAGCATGATGACAAAGGCAAAGAGGACCAGCACAGCGCCGACATAAACGATCACCTGGAAAAAGGCCACCAGCGGCGCCCCCATGAGGACATACAACCCGGCCAGGGCGAGCATTAAGGCCAGGAGGGACATGACGCCGTTGACCGCCCTCTTGAAGAAAACAACGGCCAGGGCCACCGCAACGGCAAATGCGGACAATATCCAGAATATAACCGTCTCCATTATCTTCTCCCTGCAACTGCGGACTCTCGCCCGCCCGTTTCACATTGCAAAGCCTCGGTTTTCATGATGAGCTCCTCTTTTCGATATACCGCCAGTTCATAATCCCGGCCCATCCGGATGGCCTCCACCGGGCAGGCCTCGACGCAGAGGCCGCAGAAGGAACAGCGATTGAGATCCAGGGTATAGGACTGCAACTGCCGGACGCCGTCCCTCCCGTTTTCCGGGACCACGGTAATGCAGAGGCACGGACAGACCCGTTCGCAAAGCCCGC
>DMAT01000259.1 GCA_003451635.1 Syntrophus sp. (in: bacteria)
AGGCTGACAGGGGCGCCGTTTCGCGCCTCCCTGGTATACCGGGACGCGCCTTTTTACCGGAATCGACTTTTCACCCACCTTGTTTATCCGGCAAATGAAAATATCCGTATTCGTCTGGGAGCAGCGGAACAATCCCTGCGGATTGTCAGGGGATTCGGGATTCCCACGGGAGATACGGTTCCGAAGTTATTTGTTGAACCGGAAACCTTGGGAAAGATGAAAAACCTTTTAGACAATCATGGGGTTTATTCCCAGGTGCAGGACGATGCCCCAAACGATGCCCCAACCGGCTTTGTTTCCCTGAATCCCTTTTCCCGCTGGTCATACAAGGAATGGCCCCTGGACAACTGGGTTGCCATCAGTGCGTGGTTATGGACGGAATATCGCCTTCCTGCGGTAATTGTCGGGTCGGCGATGGAGAAAGAACGGGCGGAAACGCTGGTGAAAAGTGCGAGGGGCGTCGTGAAAATACACAATATGGCAGGTGAAACGAACCTCAAGGGGCTGGCAGCCTTATTGAGCCTCAGCCGTTTGCATGTGGGAGTGGACAGCGCCGCCCCACATATTGCTGCGGCTGTGGGAACGCCCACCATCACTATTTACGGACCGTCCGACTGGCGCGACTGGGCCCCCGTGGGGGAACGGCATCAGGTGGTAACCACGGACATGGATTGCTCGCCCTGCCATCAAAAGGGCTGCGATGGACGAGGCCGCAGCCGGTGCCTGGAAAACATGAGCGTTGGCCAGGTACAAGCGGCGATTATGCGAGCGGTTTCGCCTCGTCAATGAGCATGATCGGAATGCCTTCCCTGATTTCATAGAGCAGTTTGCAGGCATGGCACGTTAGGCCATCCTGATCTTCGTTGAGTACAATCTCTCCCTTGCATTTGGGACAGGCCAGAATTTCAAGTAGTTCTTTACTTATGGTCATAGTTTTTCCTCTTCTTTTCCCGCCTAGGCAGTTTCAGTTTCTTCCCTCAGTTTTTCCTTAACCACTTCCCATACATCTTCCACGGTAATTCCCTCCATACATTCCCTCGTACGGCACTGTTTCAAGAAGCAGGGGCTGCAAGGCAAAGTCTTGCTGATAACCGTGTGACCGCGTCCGTAAGGTCCTGTCCGCCGGGGGTCCGTGGGCCCGAAAAGGGCTACGACGGGTGTGCCTGCGGCAGCGGCAATATGCATCGGCCCTGAGTCGGTGGTTACGACCAGTGCGGCTTGCCGGTAAAGGCATGCCAGATCCTTTAAGGTAGTCCGTCCGGCCAGATCAACGACCTTTGCCGTATTAACTCTCTTGATGATAGCTTCGGCATAGGGTTTTTCTTGAGCACTCCCCGTTATGACGACGGGAATATTCAGTTCTCCGGCAATCCTGTCGGCCAGCATGGCGAATCTGTCTTGCCGCCAGAGCTTGGTATTCCATAAGGCCACCGGATTCATGGCCACAAAGGGCTCATCGATGTCAAGATGACTTTTAGTCAGCAGGGCCGATACTTTCTGGACGTTGCGCTCGTTCACGGGAATTAGAAATTCCGGAGCGTTCACGCCCTCCATCTTCACGCTTTTGGCCCCCAGGTAGGCCGGAAAATCAAGATACCGGTCTACGGCATGCTTGCCCATATCTTCGGGGATCTTTTCGGTGTAAAATAAGCCGCTTCCTTCCTGCATGCTCTGGAAACCCAGTTTCCTGGCGCCGCCGCTCAGCCAGGCGAGAACGGCGCTTTTGAAAAGGCCGTGAAAATCAATAACCAGATCATAATTGCGATCCCGCAGGACGGCTACGAATAACCTTATTTCCTTGATGTTTTCAAAGAGATTCCCCTTTTTTAAATCCTCCTGCCAATACTTTCTCCGGGAGACCAGGACGCGATCCAGATAGGGATGACCCTTGATGAGGTCAGCGGCCGCCTCTTCGACAACCCAAGTGATGTGGGCCTGCGGGTAGAGATGTCGCAGGGCCGCAAGCGAGGGCAGGGTATGCACCACGTCTCCGATGGCGCTGAGTTTGACAATCAGAATATTCACGATGCTTCTCTGTCGCTGAGCAACCACTTGACTGCCTCAAGGATATCCTGGGCGATGTAGTCCGGGTGGGTTGATCCCATATCGGCGACTTTTCCATAACCCGTCCGGACGAGGATTCCTTTCGCCCCCGCCATTTGTCCCGCCTTCACGTCCTTGGGCGTATCTCCGATCATGTACGACTTGCCAAGATCAATAACCAAATCTTCCGCCGCCTTTAAAAGGAGACCCGGTTCCGGCTTCCGGCAGGAACAGGTTTGCCTGTAAAGGCCGATACCTTCCGTCGGGTGGTGGGGACAGTAATAAAAGCCGTCAATCAAGGCCCCTTCTTTAAGGAAAAGGCGGTGCATTTCTTCATGCACCCTCACTACGAAAGCTTCGTCAAAAAATCCCCGCCCAATGCCTGACTGGTTGGTGATCACCGCGGTTTTCATCCCCGCTTGATTAATCAGCCGCACCGCCTCAAAGGCCTCGGGAAGGACACGGAGTTTCTCAAGGCTGTCCAGATACCCCACCTCTTCATTGATCGTTCCATCCCTGTCAAGAAAAACCGCCGCGAACTTTGTCATTACGACTTCATCGCCTCTCTTCATTTATATTTTAATTGCCTGACGAACGGCAGTTACGACCTCTTCGACGCCGATGAGGTTCATGCACCGGAAATCCGTCGGGCAGACGGTCTTCAGGCAGGGACTGCAATCCACGGGTTTCCGGATGATAATATTTTTTTCGCCGGGGGGAGACGTGGTGACAGGATTTGTTGAGCCAAAAATCGCCACGGTTGGTACATTCATGGCGCCGGCAACGTGCATAAGCCCGGAATCATTGGTAATAAAGGCGTGACAGCGGGCGATGAGGGCCATGACCTCCCGGACCGATGTTTTTCCGGCGAGATTCAGGCAGTGGCCCGGAATGGTTGTTGCGATGGCGTCTGTGACATCCTGGTCCTGCTTGCTCCCGAAGAGAATGATAGTTGCCCCATATTCCCTGATGATTGCTGCCGCAACGGCGGCGAAGCGATCAACCGGCCATCTTTTGGCGGGCCCATAGGTGGCGCCCGGGGCCATACCGATGATCATCTGATGCCGGCCCTTCGGGATTTTTAACCACTCATCTGCCAGTGAACGGGTATCCGGCCGCAGGTCCAATCGGAGATTTCGTCCAGCGGAATCGCAGCCCAGGGCCTTGACCATCTCCAGGTAGTAATCGATCTGATGGATCTTCAGGATGGCCGGGGTGCGACGAACAGCATGGGTCAGCAGCCATCCCCGGGCGTCGGAGTTATAGCCTGCACGGACAGGGATTCCCGCCAGGCGGGCAATGATGGCGGCCTCAATGGCGTTTTGGAGGAGGATTGCCATGTCGAAGCGGTATTGACGAAGCTCGCCGGCGAGGTGGATTTTACCGAAAGGGCCTCGATGGCGCCCCGGGTCTTCAAAGTTGATAATCCGGTCGACATCGTTCGATTCCCTGTATACGTCAGCTACCCAGGGTTTGGCAAGGATGGAGATCCGCGCCTGCGGCCAGGTCCTGCGGATGGCGGCGACGGCAGGCAGGGTCATGACGGCGTCGCCGATCCAGTTTGTCCCCCGCACGAGGATCTCCTGAATACCTTCCCGGGGAAGGCGTTTGTTGCCCTGGACGGTCAGCGGAACTGCATGATACATAATATATCTTTACTCTTTCTGGCAGAGCTTTGTCTTCCAACGCTGGTGGAGCCAGAACCACTGATCGGGATAGCGCCTCACCATGGCTTCGACGACTTTCGTGAAGCGCTGGGTATTGGTAAAGAGGTCTTTTTCATAATCACCCGTATTATCGATCTGGACTGCCTCCTGGCTAATGAAGCGGTATCTCCCGTCGGGCATCCGGGGCATGAAAGCCGGGATCACCGGCGCCCCGGTGCGCATGGCCAGGACGGCCAGTCCCACGGCGGTGCAGGCCGGCCTCCCGAAGAAGTCCACAAAAACGCCTTCCCGGGCCGAAACATTCTGGTCGCTTAGAAT
>DMAT01000180.1 GCA_003451635.1 Syntrophus sp. (in: bacteria)
CATCGACAAAGTAAAACTTCGCGCGGGTGTTTCCGTTATTCAACAGATCAATTTATTTGCGCCGGATGATCCCTTAACGGAAATCGCCTTATCTCTTACAGAAGCGGTAAAAAAAGCCCTGCCCAAACTGGCAGAAGAGCTTGACCGTCTGTCTGACCGGATTGCAAACGGTAAGCTCCGTCTTGCGGATTACTTTGAGGCGCGCTCGGGCGATGAAAACAAAGCGATGGATGGTTGGGAAAACACGCTGCAAATATCTCCCTCCAACGCTTCCTTTTTATTGAGCCTGATCGCGCGTGTTCTGCTGGAGCGACGGGCAAAAGAAATTACGGAAGCCCTGAGTGAATTTGCCTGGGAGAAAGGCTATTGTCCGATCTGTGGTGAGTTTCCGTCAATTGCGCTGATTGAAAAAGAAGGCGGTAAAAGGTTTCTGCATTGTAGTTCGTGCGGACAGGACTGGCGCTTTACACGCGTGGTTTGTCCTTACTGTGAAAAAGAAGCGCCAAAGGAGATGGATTACTATTACGTCGAAAACAAAACACAGGAATCCGCCTTTATTTGCGACCAGTGCAAAAAATATCTGGTGACACTCTACCGCGCCGGTCGTCTGCATGCGCGGGATATGGATATCTCCGCGATTGCTCTGGTGCATATCGATATGATCATGCAGGATAAAGGCTACGAACCGATGACCGCTTGTGCATGGAATGTTTTGAAATAATTGGTAAAGATACGCGCTGGAAGTCATTTTGCCCGGTGGGTTTGATCCAATGGATGATAAAGAATCTTTTGTGCATTGACAGGACGGGAATAGTTTTGTAAGAAAATATTTGACTGTTATGTCAATTTTGGTATATGCCATCGTTGTCATTGATGAATTAAAGGAGAACGGAGTATGAGTGATACATTTATTTTGAACGGCAAAGAGACGCCCTTTATGCCGGGACAAATGATTCTGGATGCGGCGCGCAACGGCGGCATTGAAATTCCAACCCTTTGTTATCTGAAAGGCGCGGCGCCCACCGGCGCCTGCCGTGTTTGCTGCGTTGAAGTCAAAGGCGCCAGATCGCTAACGGCTGCTCCTTCGACGCCGGTCACGCCGGGCATGGAGGTTACGACGGACAGCGATTTTGTGCACCGCGCGAGAAAGCTCAATGTAGAGTTGCTGCTGGCCAGCGGCCGGCATAACTGCCTGATGTGTCAAGCCAATGGCGATTGCCGTCTCCAGGATTTGGCCTATTTCTATAAAATCACCGAACTGCAATTTAAGGAAAAGGATGAAAAAGATATTTATCCGACAGAAGATATGAATCCCTTTATTGTTCGCGACTTCAGCCGCTGCATTCTTTGCGGGCGCTGCGTCCAGGCCTGTAATGAACTGGTGGTGAACCGGGCCATTTCGCAGGGTTATCGCGGCTCTGAAAGCAAGGTTGTTACCGGCGGCGACAGCCCTTACAATGAAAGCGAATGTGTTTTCTGCGGCCAGTGCGTACAAGTTTGTCCGGTAGGAGCCCTCACCGAAAAGAAAGCAAAGGGACTGGGGCGCCCCTGGGAAGTCCAGAAAATCCGCACAACCTGTCCTTACTGCGGTGTTGGCTGCCAGCAATGGCTGCATATCAAAGACGGCAAAATTGTCAAAGTTACAGCCGTTGAGGATGCCCAGCCTAATCAGGGAAGACTTTGTGTGAAAGGACGCTTTGCCTATGATTTTATTTATTCGGCGGAACGGCTCAAAACGCCGCTCATTCGTGAAAAAGATGGCGAGTTCCGCGAGGCTTCCTGGGATGAAGCGCTTGATCTGGTGGCTGATAAATTCAAAGAGATTATTAAGAAAGACGGGCCGGATGCTATTGCCGGCGTCAGTTGCGCCCGCAGTATCAACGAAGATTCTTATCAGATGCAGAAACTTTTCCGCGCAGCGATCGGTACAAACAACATTGATCACTGCGCCCGTACCTGACACGCCCCGACTGTCGCCGGGCTGGCGACTTCTTTCGGTTCCGGGGCAATGACAAATTCCTTTAGCGATTTTGCCAAGGCCAAGATGATCCTGGTCATTGGTTCCAATATGACGGAGGCCCATCCGGTGGCGGCGTCGCTCCTCAAGATGGCTGTCATCGGCGGCGCCGGGCTCATCGTCGTCGATCCGCGCCGGACGGCTTTGGTCGATCTGGCCAATCTACATGTGCAAATCAGGGTGGGTTCCGATGTGGCTTTCCTCAACGGGGTGATGAATGTCCTGATTACGGAGGATCTCTACGACAAGAAGTATGTCGAATCCTGCACCATGGGATTTGAGGAACTGAAAAAGAAGGTTTTGGAGTATCCGCCGGAACGGGCGGCGGTGATCAGCGGCGTCAGCGCCGAAATGATCAGGGACGTAGCCCGCCGTCTGGCGGCAGTGCGCCCGGCCATGCTCATGTACACCCTGGGGATTACGGAGCACATCTGTGGCGTCAGCAACGTCATGTCCTGCGCCAACCTCCAGATGCTCCTGGGCAATGTCGGTTTCGAATGCGGTGGCGTCAACCCCCTGCGGGGTCAGAATAACGTCCAGGGCGCCTGTGATATGGGGGCCCTCCCCAATGTGTTTCCGGGGTACCAGCGCGTCGATAACCCCCAGGCCCGGGAGAAATTCGCCGCTGCCTGGAAAGTGGAAAAACTTCCGGAAAAGCCGGGAATCATGATTCCCCAGATGATCGAAGGCCTCTTAGACGGCAAGGTCAAGGCATTTTATGTCTTTGGGGAAAATCTCGCCAATACGGAGCCCGATATCCGCCACGTCGAGCATTGTCTGGGTTCGGCGGAGTTTCTCGTTTGCCAGGACATCTTTCCCACGGAAACGACGCGTTTTGCCCATGTGGTCCTGCCGGCGGCGGCGTGGAGTGAAAATGACGGGACGTTCACAAGCAGCGAGCGCCGGGTAAACCGGGTCCGCACGGTCAGCGCCCCCCCGGGGGATGCCAGGCCGAACTGGTGGATCTTCAAGGAAATCGCCAAGCGCATGGGACAAGATTGGGAGACGAACAGTGCTCAAGAGATCTGGGATAATGAGGTCTCACAACTGGCGCCGTCTTTGGGGGGAATCAAGTATTTCCGTCTGGAAAAGGATGGTCTCCAGTGGCCGGCCCCCAGTTTGGACCATCAAGGAACGTCCTTTCTCCATAAGGAAGGATGCTTCACTTGCGGCCTGGGGGTTTTGGCCCCTATAGATTGGATACCCCCCGCCGAGGTCCCTGACGCCGAGTATCCGTTGGTCCTCAGCACGGGCCGGCGGCTTTATCATTACCATACGCGGACGCAGACGGGGCGATGTGCGGGGCTCAATGAACTGCTGGGCGAGGAGACCGCCGATATCTCCGAGGCGGAAGCGGAAAAATACGGTATCGAGCACGGCGAGATGATTGCCGTTAAGTCACGGCGCGGCAGGGTTGTCGTCAAGGCAAACGTGACCGACCAGGTCCCGGAGGGGCTGGTCTGGATGGCCTTTCATTTTCGGGAGGGATGTGCAAACTGGCTGACCAATCCTGCCTACGATCCGATTACCCAGACGGCGGAGTACAAGGCCTGCGCCGTTGCCATTGAAAAACTCGCGTGATGGAGGCGTTCTTACAACCCCCCTTTGCAAAGGGGGGTT
>DMAT01000289.1 GCA_003451635.1 Syntrophus sp. (in: bacteria)
CAGGCTTACTTATTGACATTTGATGCCAAATGTCAATAAGTAAGCCTGACCCCAAGGAGAATGAAATGATTACCGTTGCTTTGTGCCGGGATTCCCATGGCGGGGGGGATCGGACTATCGATCTCCTGGCCGCGTCCCCCCTTGTTTCCAGGATACTGGTCGTTTACGATGGCAATCCCCGGCCTGCCTGGCCGAAGTGCCAGGTAATTCGAGGGGATACACTTGTTTCGGGGTGGATTCTGGAGGCCATCCTGAAAAAAGTCCGCACCCGGTACTTTCTTGTGATTACGGGGGAAAGGGCTATTGATATTAGCTCGCGCGCCCTGGAACGGCTCGTTGATGTCATCGAGACGACGGGGGCGGGGATGCTTTACAGCGACTATGAGGAGACGACGCCCGACGGCGTTCGCAGGGAACGGCCCGTAAATGACTATCAATTGGGAAGTATCCGGGATGACTTTCATTTCGGTCCGGTGCAATTTTTTTCCACCCTTGCTGTCCGGAGGGCACTTGCCGACAGCGGGCCCCTCGCGGTGACAAAATATGCCGCTTTGTACGACCTGCGCCTGAAGCTTTCCCTGACGGTGCCGATTGTTCATCTCCCGGAGCGCCTTTACGGGGCCTATGTATCCCCGGAGATGAATAAAAAGGGGAAAGAGCAAGCGGAAAATAAGGGCAGCCATAAAGGGCAGAACGAGGAAATGCATTTTGCCTATGTGGACCCCCGGAATCTTGCCTATCAGCAGGAGATGGAAATGGTGGTCTCGGAACACCTCCGCCGCCTCGGGGCCTGGCTTCCACCGTCATTCGGGAGACTGCCCGCCGACCGGACGGCGTATCCCGTGGCGGCAAGTGTGGTAATCCCCGTCCGGAACCGGGCAGAGACAATTGCCGACGCCGTCCGCAGCGCCCTGGCCCAGGAAGCGGATTTTTCCTTCAATGTCCTCGTGGTGGACAACCATTCCACCGACGGTACGGCCTCCATCGTCTCGGAGCTGACAAAGCATTATCCCCAGGTGCGGCTCCTGGTCCCGGAGCGGCGGGATCTCGGCATCGGCGGTTGCTGGAACGAGGCGGTCTATTCCCCCCATTGTGGAAAATACGCCGTTCAGCTCGATTCCGACGATCTCTACGGAGGTCCGGAGAGCCTGCAACGGTTGGTAGATGTTCTGAGGGGGGGGGCCTATGGCGCCGTTATCGGGTCCTACACCCTTGTGGACGGCAAGGGCGCTGAAATCCCGCCCGGCCTTGTGGATCACCGGGAATGGACGGATGAGAACGGTCGGAACAACGCCCTGCGGGTGAACGGTTTCGGCGCCCCCCGGTCCTTCCGGACGGACATTCTCCGGCGCTCGGGCGGGTTTCCAAACGTGAGCTACGGAGAAGATTACGCCGTCTGTCTGAGAATATCCCGGGATTACCGGATCGGCCGGATCTACGATAGCCTTTACCTGTGCCGGCGCTGGGAAGGAAACACCGACGCCGCTCTCTCCATAGAACGAATTAATGGAAACGACGCCTACAAAGACAGGCTCCGAAGCCTGGAGATCATGGCCAGACAAAAGATTAAAGAGAGGTGAGCATTGAATACATCAGATTATTTGTCAGTTCCTGAAAGGATATGGAGCGAATTTGACGGCGCCCCGGGAGGGACATCCCTGGAAGCAATGTGCGGCGAGCTTTTTTCTCAGCAGCTCTTTAACTGGCAGGAGTTTGCCCTCGCCCATATGAATATGAAAGGGGCCTGGCTCCGGGAGATAGCTTCCGGGCAGCATACACTGTTAGTCCAGTTCAATCAGGGCCGGACCGTCAGCGCCACCGCCGCCCTTGATGCGGGGACCATCAGGAGGCGACCCTGCTTTCTCTGCGTGTACCATCTGCCGGATGCACAGAAGGCGGTCCTTTACCGGAAGACCTTTCTGATTCTTGTCAATCCCTATCCGATATTTTCCCCCCATTATACAGTCGTCCATGTTGACCATGAGCCCCAGGGGCTCGATAGACATATCGGCGACCTTCTTGCCCTGGCCCATGATCTGGGACCGGCCTTCACGGTTTTTTACAATGGTCCCCGCTGTGGGGCTTCCGCCCCGGATCATCATCATTTCCAGGTCTGCCCGGCGGGAATTATGCCTGTTGAAAAGGCTTGGGAAGAAGTGGCAAGGGAGACCCCGATTGCGGATCGGGAGGGCGTGGCATTTGGCGTTATGAGGCTGCCGGGGAGAAGCGCCCTGTGCGTGGAAGGAAGCGCCCCGGAAGCTTTGGAGGTATTCCTGAAGCGGCTGATGGGGGCAATGGGAGAGGTCATGGGTAGTGCGGAAGAGCCCATGCTCAATCTCTTCTGTACGAAAAAAGAGGGAAGGTGGCGGCTGCTTGTTTTCCCCCGCCGGAAACATCGACCCGACGCCTATTACCGGGAGGGCGAAGACAGCATCCTCGTGACGCCCGGGGCCGTGGAAATGGGCGGTTTGCTGATTACGATCCGGGAAGGCGATTTTCTCAAAATGACCCCGGCCCTTGCCGAGGAGATCTATCGGGAGGTGTCCCTGCCACCGGAGGAAATTGATGAAATCGTGAACCGTGTGAAGTAGTTGCAATAATGAGAAATCCATCGCTCCTGGTCCCTCCCCCGTCAAAGGGGAAGGTAATTTGCGGATTTATTATCAGTTTGTCATTATTTGTTCTGCTTACGGGAGGATCCGGCATGACGAATGAGCAACATGGGACAGCGCCCATTATGGACAGTCGGATGACTTTCCCGGAGGCCATAGCCGGGACCGGGGCCCCAACCAAGGTTGTGGGGGATCTATGCCTTTTGGATGTCCGGTATTATTCTTTCGACGGGATGCTCCACCAGGGGCAGTTGGTTGTTCACAAGGACGTCCGGGCGGATGTCGCGGAGATCTTCCTGCTTATCGAAAGGCTGAGGTTTCCCGTTCACAAGGCCGTCCCCATCGTCGCCTACGGCTGGTCCGACGACGCCTCCATGGGGGATAACAACACCTCCGCTTTCAACTACCGGACCGTGGCGGGGACGAAACGGCTCTCCCGTCATGCCTGCGGCCTGGCCGTGGATATCAACCCCGTCCGGAATCCCGTGGTCTATAACAGCGGGCGGGTATCACCTCCGGGTGCTGTTTACCGGCCCGGCGACCCCGGCGTTCTGACGGCCGGTCACCCCGTTGTGGAGGAATTTCTCAAGCGGGGTTGGCAGTGGGGGGCCAACTTCAAGTCCATGAAGGACTATCATCACTTCGACAGGGTCATGGCGAGGTAGGTCCGGGGCTCGAACGCCCTGATGCCCAGCTTTTCGGCCAGGGCGAGGACTTCCCTTTCAATCACCTCCTTGTCTTCCCCCATCTTTTCCAGTTCTATAAAGGTTCCCAGCCCCACGACGTCATCGAGGCAGACGGTGGCGCCCTCCAGATAGAAGACAGCGCGTTCTTTTTCGACCACCCCCACATGCCGGAAGTCCAGTCTGTCCAGGATGGACTTCATTGTTTCGTAATCCCCGATCTCCGTTTCCGCCTCAAAACGGATCTTGGCCGTTCCCGCCATCCTTGGTCCTTTGTAAGTAATGCGGCATTGGCCGCCTGTTATTCTCAGGCGCAGGGCTTCGTGGGTCTGGCCGAAATCACGGGACGGGTGCTGATAATAATGATCCATTTCCTGAAGAACCGGCCCCGCCACCGCCCCCACCTGACCGAGGATTTCCTG
>DMAT01000283.1 GCA_003451635.1 Syntrophus sp. (in: bacteria)
CAATGCCTAGTCCCACCGATGTGATTGCCGAAGTGGATGGTTCTAAATTGACCCGCGCCCAACTTGACCTGGAAGTCAAAAAGAAGATGCAGGAAATGCAGGGCAAGATACCTGCCGACAAGATAACACAGGCGACAGCGGCCATCAGGAAACAGCTTGTTGACGATTTCATCGTCCGCACCCTCCTCCTCAACGAGGTCAACCGGAGAAAAATCGTCGCCACGGATAAAGAAATTGCCGATGCCATGAATGCTATGAAGGAAAACATTCCGCCTGGCACGACTTTGGAGGAATTCATGAAAAAGAACGGAGTCAGCAGTGAGCAACTCCGTCAGGAAATAACCCTTGGCATCCGTATCAACAAACTTGTGAATACAACCAAAACGGCAAAGGCCATCCCTTCAGAAAAAGAAATTCAGGAATTCTACAAGGGCAATAAAGAAAAATTCAAGACCCCCGAATCTGTCCATGCCCGCCATATCCTGGTGGCAAAGACGGCAGGAGAAGAGGAAAAGGCAAAAACCGCAAAGCGGGAAAAAGCCGAGAATCTCCGTAAACAGCTCCTTGCCGGGGCTGATTTTGCAGCCGTGGCAAAAGAGAATTCCGATTGTCCAAGTAAAAACCAGGGAGGCGATCTTGGCACCTTTACAAAAGGACAGATGGTGAAACCATTCGAAACTGCCGCTTTCAGCCAGAAGAAGAACGAGATCGGTCCCGTAGTGGAAACGGATTTCGGCTATCACATCATCCAGGTTATTGACCATCAGCCGTCGAAAACTCAGACCCTCGATAAGGAGACAAAATTAAAGATTTCGGCGTTTCTCCAGCAGAAAAAAAAGTATGATGCCTTCAACGAGATCATGCAAGGGCTCAAGGCAAAGGCACATATCGTAGTTGCGGAAAAATAGCTCATAACGATAAAGAGGAGGGGATATGAGAATCAGAGCGGCGGGAAAGGTAAACGGCAACCTCTGGTACCTGGGGAGGAAAGAGTCCGGGATGTACCTCCTGGAAGGGAAGCAGGAATCCATGCTTATCAGCGCCGGGATCAGTTTCATCCTGGGCGACGTCCTCGCACAGATGAAGACCTTTGGCCTGGATGGGAATAAGATAAAATCGCTGCTGATCCTGCACTCCCATTTCGATCATGTGGGGACGGTTCCCTACTTCAAGAGGACATACCCCGGAATAGATATTTACGCCTCCCTAAGGGCATGGGATATTCTCACTATGCCCAAGAGAATCGAGACAATGAACGACTTCAGCCGGATGGTCGCTGCTAGTCAGGGTTTTCAGGATGTCCTGGCAAAGTATGATACGGAATGGAGAAACGATATTGTCGGGAAAACCGTCGCCGACGGAGATATCCTTGCCGTTGACGGCATGGAGGTCAGAATCATGGAAACCCCGGGGCACTCATCATGTTCTATTGCCGCTTACATCCCATCATTGAAGACCCTGCTCCCCTCCGACGCGGGAGGGATTCCCATTGACGACGCTATTTTCCCCTCGGGAAACTCTAATTACACCCAGTTTCAACAAAGCCTGGAAAAGATGAAGGACCTGGATGTCGATTACTACTGCGCCGACCATTACGGTTTTATAAGCGGGGAAGAAGCTCGCCATTATACACAGCAGACCATTGAGGCCGCCGGTAAACTGCGCGCTCAGATCGTAGAAATATACAATAAATCGCACGATATTGACTCTTCAGCAAAGCTTCTTACGGAGGAGCTCTTTAGAAGGCATCCTGATTACTTCATATCAAAGGAAATCATTGCAGGGGTATTCGGCCAGATGGTCAAACACATCGCCAAATCCATGTAGGAAAAGGACTGGGGCAGATGCTCCGGGTAGAGCTATCTGCCCCAGTCCTTTTCCTCACTCTGCGGTCACAAATCCAAATATTCATGCTGAGACCAGCCGCTGCTGTCGGTAACCATATCTTACCTGGAGTATGATGAAAACAGCAGTATGCTTCACTTGAGAGGTACACCTACAACCGGATTCAGACGATTGTCCATTTATATGAAAATACCCCCTAACCACCCTTNNAAGGGTGGTTAGGGGGTATTTTCATGCTTCGTTGTGCCCGACCCGGGCATGGGGGTTAGTTGGAATTAAGTTCTGTGTAAAGATTAACGTATTTCCCGAATACTGGGCGAGAGATTGTTTCTCCATCGACGGAATTATCTTTTTGATTTATGGTGGAGGTATAAAAAGGCGATATCTCTAAGCAACTTATGAACTTCTTGTTGACTCCGCAATGTGTAACCAGCCTGACTCGGTCCCACAATTCCAACGCGCACCGTGAATAGTTGTTGCCCCGTCAGTTTAAATACATCTTCGTCGGTTTTATCATCACCTATATAGAACCCCTTATGATATCCCAGATGCTTCATCAGATATTGCAAGGCGTCACCCTTGTTGGGCGCTGTTGCCGGAACGAGGTCCTCGACGCACTTCCCCGAAATTGTCCTCGGTGGGGGGGACAACAGCTCGATAACGGATAGCACATGGGAACGGGTTGCTGCCCGGTCACAGGAAGCGCGGTAATGAACCGATACAGTTGCCCCTTTGTTTTCGATAACGATACCGTCGCCGTTTGCACAAGCAAGCATCCCGCGCAACTGACGCTCCCAATTATTCGCCAGAATCAAATATTCCGATTCGTAAGCCTTCCGGCCGGGAAGCCCCTCCGCGCCATGGTTGCCAATCAGAAAATGGGGCGTCATGCCGAGATGTGCCTGGGCGTTGGTGCGGCCGCGGCCGGTGATGACGGCCACCGTCGTTTGCTCCATTAGTTTTGCAAGTTCTTCCTGAATTGCATTCGAAACCAGCATCCGACTGGGGTCGGCGACGATGGGCGCCAAAGTGCCGTCAAGGTCGAAGGCAAGGAGGGTTGTGGAATCAACGAAGGAGCGCAAGGCATCCAGTCCGGCGTCACTGAAAAGGTATGTCAGGTTCTGTCTAAGCGTCATGATTTATACCGATACGCCCGGCCAGTTTTTCCCGCTGCCGGATGCGGGCCGCATCGAGAAGCATCCGCCCGGCCCAGCGGTAGACATTGAAATCGCGTACCAGGGCCCGCATGCTGCGCATACGTTCCTGCTGCTCGTAATCGGGCATGGTGAGGGCGCGGTGCAACGCCTCCGCGGTCTGTTCGATGTGATAGGGGTTGACGATGAGCGCTTCATGCAGCTCTTGCGCCGCACCGGTGAACTGACTGAGGACCAGAACGCCCCGTTCATCATCCCGGGCAGCCGCAAATTCCTTTGCCACCAGATTCATTCCATCATGCAGGCTGGTCACCATACAGACATCGGCGGCACGGTAGTAGCGATTCACATCATCAGGTTCGTGGTGCTCGACCTTCAGGATGATCGGTTGATACGAATCGGTT
>DMAT01000183.1 GCA_003451635.1 Syntrophus sp. (in: bacteria)
TTAAGATGAGTCACGTTGGATTCGCCTTCCTGTTTGTATCAACTGGATATCATTGTTTATTATCAGGCATTAGTTTCATCGGCATATCCTTTGCTTTGTTTTTTCGTTGACAATATTTAGGTTCATGAAGAGACCCGGAAACGAGAACAGAAAGGAGATAAACAAATGCCAAGAGGAGATGGAACGGGTCCTGCAGGAAAGGGACAGGGCCGAGGACAGGGAAAGGGGCGCATGGGCGGTCCCTTCGCAGGAGGCGCCGTCGGTTTCTGCATATGTCCGAACTGCGGTCGCCGTGAACCTCATAAACGTGGGGAACCCTGCACGCAGAAGCTTTGCCCGAACTGTAACACGGCCATGACCAGGGAATAGCATTAAGATGAAGACGTCTCTCGATTGCCTCCCCTGTTTCCTTCGCACTGCCTTGGATGGAGCCAGGATGGCGTCTGTCGATTCCATTGTCCTTGAGCGGACAATGCGTGTATTGTTGCGTTGGCTAAGCGAGATGGACATGGATGCGTCGCCCCCTGTCGTGGCGCAGCGCATCCACCGGCGGCTACGCGAACTCACCGGGGTGGATGATCCTTTCCAGGCGGCGAAAGAGCAGCAGAATCGCATGGCCTTGAATTTCCTTCGCGAACTGAAAGGCGAGATTGAGGCGGCCTTGGACCCGCTGGCCATGGCGGTCAGGTTGGCTATCGCGGCCAATATCATTGACTTGGGCGCCAAGACCGGTTTGGCCGACGAGGATATGCTATCGGCATTGACAAAGGCTGTCAAAGAGCCGGTCGTGGGAGATTTGGAGGGCTTCCGTCAGGCTGTCGCCCAGGCTAATCGCATCCTCTATCTGGCCGACAACGCGGGGGAGATCGTCTTTGACCTCAGCGATGTACCTTACAATATCTTTTTTCTGTTCAAGGCCAAGTGTCCCGTGATTGCGGACCATATCGGTTTGCCCATGGGAACCCACGTATTGGTGCACACCGGCGCCGGGCTGTTGAGCAAGAAGTAATTTTCTTAGATATTGCACAAATGCGACCTTATCCACTCCACGGCATCGCATTTATGCAACTAAGGCGGTCATTGCCTCCGCCATTATCAAACGCTATCCATTTTATATCATTCACGATCAGCAGATGCTCTTCTCTAAGGCATGTCCTTTGCTTTATCCCTGTTGCCTTGTGGGTAACGTGTGAACCCGGGCCGAGTGTTTTGAAGGATCGCTCGCTTATATACGAACACGAAGAGGGAAGCATTATGGCCATAGCCTTAGCGGCTTCACAAGATCATATCGCCACGGTTTTCGATACCGCGGATTCTTTCGTAATCATTAACGCGGCCGCCCCGGAGATACAGAAAAGCGAGTCCCTGCCGCCGGGGTTATCCTCCATGCAAATGATTAAACTACTGCGTGCTTTGAAGATCAAAGTTCTCCTGTGCGGGGCAATTTCCGGTTTTTCCCAGCAGATGATCGAGGGGGCGGACATCATAGTGATTCCCTTCCTGAAGGGAGCGCTGAAAGATGTCGCGGCAGCTTTTTTTGCCAACCGCCTGGACGATCCGTCTTTTTATCTGCCGGGATGCCGCCGCTGGTGGCAGCGTATGGCCACGGAAAAAGGATGGGAAGCAGCGCCAATTCGCACCGAAAGACCACGAGTACAGCGAAGGAGAGGAAGATCATGAAGATAGCGGTAACAGCACAAAACCCAGGATGGACGGAATTATTGATGACCCGTTTTGGCCGAGCCGCCTGTTTTGTCGTTGTTGATGGAGAGACAAAAGAGTGGCAGGCCGTGGAGAACCAGCAGAACCGTCAAGCAACACAAGGGGCAGGCATCCAGGCCGCCCGCACCATCATTGAACAGGGCGCGGAAGTTCTGATCAGCGGCAATGTCGGACCCAAGGCCTTTCGGGTATTGCAGGCCGGGGCCGTCCGCATGTTCCGCACTGACCCCGCGTCGCAAAAGACGGTGGCTGATGCCGTTGCGGACTGGGAACAAGGAAAACTGGAGGAAATCCAGGCGGCTACGGTGGAGGGTCACAGCATATGAAATTTTCATGCTTCGTTGTGCCCGCTTTCGGGCAGGCATGTTAATAATTATTGGGAGATGCGAATATGTCCAGAGAAAATAGAACGGGTCCATCAGGAATGGGTCCCATGAGTGGCAGGGGCGCCGGGTTTTGCGCCGACTCCGGATTGCCGGGATTTGCCAATGGTGCGCCGCGCAGAGGGGCAGGAATGGCCGGTTTTGCCGGCGGTGGCCAGGGAAGAGGGGCCGGATGGTTTTCATGCTTGCGAAGGGGCGGCCGGGGCAACCGGAACTGGTTTCACAGGACCGGCCTTTTCGGCTGGCAGCGGGGTGACGCGGACAACAACGGACCTGCATCCGGTCCTATCCAGACAAAAGATAATGAACTCCAGGCCATGAAGGATGAGTTGCAGGGTTTCGAAAGAGCAACGGAACAAATCCGGACACGCCTGACAGAACTGGAAAGGGCCTCGTGAAAATCGCCTTTGCCAGCGGCAAGGGCGGCACGGGAAAGACCACCGTTGCGGTCAATGTTGCATACATCCTCCAGCAGTGCGGCGCAGACGTTCAGCTAATCGATTGTGACGTGGAAGAACCCAATGCCCATCTCTTCCTCCCTCACCGGATTGAGCGGACCATTCCGGCAACTGTGAAAAGACCTGTGGCTGCGGAAGACCATTGCACCGGTTGCGGCGTCTGCGCCGACTACTGCGAGTTTAACGCCATCACCGTTTTCAAGAACACGGTGATTATCTTTCCGGAGTTATGCCACGGCTGCGGGGTATGCGCCTGGTTCTGCCCGGAAAGGATCATCACGGAAACAGATCGGCCCATCGGGGTTATTGAAGGTGCGATGGCGAAGGGTATCCGCTTCCTCCAGGGGCGTCTGAACATCGGCGAGGTCATGGCCCCGCCGATGATTCGTCAGGTAAAGGAGCAGGCCCAGGCAGCGGCCGTCACCCTGATCGACTGCCCACCCGGAAACTCCTGCCCCCTGATCGAGGCGGTGCGAGGTGTGGATCTGGTCATTCTGGTCTCAGAACCGACGCCCTTTGGTCTTTATGATCTTTCCCTGACCGTAGCATCCCTTAAAGAGCTGGGCCTGCCCGCAGGGGTTGTCGTCAATCGTTGCAACATCGGCAATGACGAGTTGTATTTATTTTGCCATCAGGAAAATATCCCCATTCTGGCCGAGATTCCCCACGACCGGCGCATCGCGGAAAGCTATTCCAGGGGCGGTCTGATTAGCGAGGACCTGCCGGAATACCGGGGGCTGTTTGCCTCCCTCTGGAAAAATGTGCTGGCCCTGATTGCGGGGAAAGGTGGACAACGGCCGACGGACCGGGGAGGAACAGCGGCATGACAAGAGAAATCACCATTCTCAGCGGCAAAGGCGGCTCCGGGAAGACAACCGTAACGGGCGCCCTGGCGGCCTTGGGAAAAAACAAGATTCTTGTGGATGCGGACGTGGACGCACCGGATCTCCATCTGATTCTGCAGCCGCAGATCAAGAGGCGAGAGGCATTTTTCGGGTCCAAGAAGGCCCTGATAATTCCGGAAGAATGCATCCAGTGCGGACTGTGCGTCACCTCCTGCCGCTTTGATGCGATAAAAATGGCAGATCCGCCATTGGTTGCTCCCATATTCTGTGAGGGTTGCGGCCTGTGCCGGCGGATCTGTCCGGCTGAGGCCATTGAATTTGCCGAGGCCCGCACTGGAGAATGGTATGTATCGGATACGGTCTACGGCCCGATGGTTCATGCCCGCCTTGATCCGGCCCAGGGAAATTCCGGGAAACTGGTCAGCCTGATCCGCGCGGAAGGGCGGAAAATTGCCGAGGAAAAAAGAGCGGACTTCATTCTCACCGATGGACCGCCGGGGATCGGCTGTCCGGTCATTGCCTCCCTGGCCGGGGCAGGTCTCGTCCTGATCGTCACGGAGCCAAGCCTTTCCGGAGAACACGACCTTCGGCGGCTGGCGGAGTTGATCGCCATGTTCAAGATCACCGCCTGGGTCTGCGTCAACAAGTGGGACCTGAATCCGGAGATGACGGTCAAGATTGAAGAGGTCTCCCGCGCCCTGGGAATGTCCGTCGCCGGGAGAATACGTTTCGATCTGACGACCGTCCAGGCCCAACTGCGGGGCCGCACCGTCATGGATTACCCGGAAAGTCCGGCAGCCAAGGATATTGAAGAAATCTGGAAACAACTCGAAAGGATGCAATGGTAACGGCCAGATCAGTACGACATAAATGATTTAGGAGGCTAACTTAATAAATGAGCAAGTCAGAAAATGTGCTTCCCCTCGCCGGCGGGGATCATAAGCAGCAAAAAGGAAATCCTGAACGGATGCAGGAGCGCCAGCGGGAGGAAGAACAATTACGGGAGAAGATGGGGCAGATCCGCCACAAGATCCTCGTCCTCTCCGGGAAAGGCGGTGTCGGCAAGAGCACCGTGGCGGTTAACATCGCCGTCGCCCTCGGGATGGAGGGGAAGAAGGTAGGGCTCCTCGATGTCGATTTTCACGGACCCAGCATCCCGACCCTGCTCGGCCTCGGCAATCAGTCCATGCGGACAGACGGCAAAAACGCCTTCCCCCTGGATTATGTCTATGGAATCAAGGTGGTCTCCCTGGGGCTCCTCCTGCCCGAGAAGGATGAAGCCGTAATCTGGCGGGGACCATTGAAGATGGGAGTAATCAGACAATTCCTGGCGGACATCCAATGGGGAGAACTCGATTATCTAATCATCGACTTTCCACCGGGGACGGGAGACGAGCCCCTCTCTGTGGCCCAGATGCTCCCGGAGAGCGACGGCGCCGTAATCGTTACGACGCCCCAGGAGATGTCCCTCGCCGATGTCCGGAAGTCCATCAGTTTCTGCCGCCAGGTAAAGGTCCCCGTTCTCGGCGTCGTCGAGAACATGAGCGGCCTGATCTGCCCCCATTGCGGCAAGCTTATCGACCTGTTCAAATCGGGCGGCGGCGAGGCCATGGCCAGGAAGCTGAAGGTCCCCTTCCTCGGTCGCATCCCTCTGGAACCAGCCATCGTCGAGGCATCGGACAGCGGTAAACCGTTTATCTATCACAATAACCAGACGGAAGCGGCCAAGGCCTTTTTGGAAGGAATCGTCATGCCCTTGCTGGCTCTCGATCCGGTTAAGTAGCAAGCAGCATCCCGGGAACTTTATCCGGTAAAATAAGACCAAATAACATTTGAGGTGAATAAAAATGCAATTACTACGAATCGCCGTGCCTACCGTGGACGGCTACCTGTGCCCCCATTTCGGCCACTGCAGTGCCTTTGTCCTGATGGACGTGGATAAGGAAAACAAGACAATTCTAAAAAAAGAGTCCCATGAGGCGCCGCCTCATGAACCGGGCTTGCTTCCCCAGTGGTTGGCCGAAAAGGGGGCCGATCTGATCATCGCCGGCGGGATGGGGGCCAGGGCGCAGGATCTTTTCAACCAGAAGGGCATCGGCGTCCTCATCGGCGCCCCCTCGGAAACCCCGGAAAAGATTGTGAACGACTACATGAGCGGGGCCTTGCTTTGCGGCCAGAACCTCTGCGATCACTGATTTACACATCGGGGGTAAATGCATGCCTATTTACGAATATGAGTGTGCGACGTGTGGGAAGGTCTCAGAATATTTAGAAGGGATAAACAGTGAAGAAGAAGAGGCCCGCTGCCGCTTTTGCGGCGGCGCCGATCTGCGCCGCCTGATGTCTCCAAGCGCTCTCCCCCGGAGCGGTCCCGTAATTGGATCCCAGGGAGGCAAAACCTGCTGCGGCCGAGCCGAGCGTTGTGACGTCCCACCCTGTTCATCCGGAGGAGGTTGCGGGCGTTGAACAATCGGCAACCCCTTGAATTGGGCCGAAATTCCAACAGCTTCATGGATAAGAACCGCCAATTCCCGGCTACGGTCAAGGAGATCCGCCGCCGGGAAAGGCAAGCCATTACGGGCCACTGGTTCAACATCATTGAGGCAGCCGGTTGCCGCTTTCTCCACGGGCCGATCGGTGAAAAGGGCAATGGGCAGGCGAAGGATCCGGGGCTGGCGTTGATTGCCGGGAAGCTCCACCCGGAAGATATCGCCGGTTTCTGGCCGGAGGTGACGGGGTATCCACTGACGGGGGCGGAGGCAATGCCCATTATTAAATATATAGCCGCTCAGGATGGAAAGGACGTGGAGCTTATCGTTCCTCTGCGCAATTGCGCCCGTCCGGTCCGTTGGGCAAGCTTCGAAGACTCCCGTGAATATCCCGTATACGCAACAAGCATTTATCCGGAAATATTGAAGGCCGTCCAGGGGATTTCCTTACACTGCATCCTCGATGTGGGCTGCGGTTCGGGCAACCTTTTACAAGCCTTCAGGGACCGCTATCCGCAGGCTTCTTTTTATGGCGTAGATATAAGTCCGGATAATGT
>DMAT01000247.1 GCA_003451635.1 Syntrophus sp. (in: bacteria)
TTGATCGATCCCCTGGGACTGTTCCTGGGAGGCCGCGGCAATCTCCGCCATCAGCTCCACAACCTTTGAGGAACTCGTTGTCACCTGCTGAAAGGCATCATTGGTCACATTCACCAGACTATCTCCCCCTTTGACTTTGACGGCGATGTCGTCGATCAGCTCGGAGGTATTCCGGGCCGCCTCGGTGGCCCGCATGGCGAGATTCCTCACCTCATCGGCAACGACGGCAAATCCGGCCCCGGCCTCACCGGCACGAGCGGCTTCCACGGCGGCATTGAGGGCGAGCAGGTTGGTCTGAAAGGCAATCTCATCGATGCTTTTCACAATCTTTTGGGTCTGTTCACTCGACGAGGCGATCTGCTTCATCGATACGGTAAGATCGGCCATGGAGATATTCGCCTTTTGAATGGCCAGTTTCGCCGTGTTCATGAGGCCGTTGGCCTCGGTGGTGTTGCTGGCGTTCCATCTGGTCATGGACGCCATTTCATCCAGAGATGCCGATGTCTCTTCGATGGCCGCCGCCTGTTCCGAGGCAGCCTCGGACAAAACCTCGGCAGTCACCAGCGACTGACCAACAGCTTCTCCCATTTTACTCTGCATGGTGTTCACCGAACTGGCCAGTTCACCTATCTCATCTTTCGAATCCACATCGATATCCTGGGTGAGATCTCCTTCTGCTACCCTGCGAACAACGTCGATTGTTTTCATGATGGGCTGGGTAATAATGCGGGCCATGAATACGTTGATGAGGACAAACAATACCACGGCAACGATCATCACGACGATCAGGATCTTCATGACAACGGCAAAGCTTGTCAGCGCCGCATCATATTTATCCTTGCTGAGCTTTGTTTCCAGATCCATAAGCTGCCCCAGGGTCTTGTTGAGGACCTGGTATTTTTCATCCGTAGTGCCCATGAACATGGTTGAGGCATTCAAATCCGTCGTTACCATGTCCAGAATTCCATTGGCCGGGGCCTGGTAATCCTTCAATTGCTGGAAGGTCTCCTGATAGAGTTTTTTCTCCTCCGCCGTCAGGGTCTCCGATTTCATCATGTTCTGAACCTGGCCGATTGTCTTTTCAATGGCGCTGCGCTGTTCCTTGCCCAGGGCCTCGGTCTTTGCCGCGTCCATGTTGGCCCCCGCCCAACTGATGCACTTGTAGAGATTGGCATGAATATTGGCGACGGTCTTTACGATCTCGGCACTACTCTGATAAGCCTTGAAACGGTTGTTGAAGATATCCTCCAGGGCCGTCTTCTGCCCGCTAAGTCCATAGTATGATACATAGGCCACCACCAATAAAAAGAAAACGGCAGTCATGGGCGCCAGGATTAACTTGTTAGCCATTTTCAAGTTGTTGATAATTCTTCTCATTATACTGTCCCCTCTTGTTAGATGGAGACCGTACAGACCACGGGCCTGTCCGGTCTCCATAGTCATGAACGGTTATTTGTAGATCCCGCAGCCGAAGTAAATATCCCCTTCCTTCTGGTAGTAGGTTGACTTGGCTTCAATCTTCTTGCTTACCGGGTTTGTCCAGCTGTAATCAACCCAGCCTTTGCCCTTGGTTTTGGCATCTTGGGTCATCTGATTCATGAACTGCTTTCCATTGCTGTCCTTGAGTTCCTTCAAGTTTTTGCCGACAAGTCCCTTGTTGGCGCCATGGGCCAGACATGTTGTATTCATGTCGAAGGCAAATACATAAAGATCTTTCTTCGTGAACTGTCCCTTGGGCTCGTTAATAGCCGCAAAGGTCTTATCCTTCCCGTTGGCCTTGTAATAGGCAACGGCTTTCGCCACGAGATCCTGGGCCTCCTTGGCCGTTCCCTTTTCCTGAGCGTAAACAAAACCCGTTGTCAGCAGACAAATAATAACCGCCATCAAAATTTTCTTCATTCTTCTTTCCCCCTTCTTAAAGTTTATGTTTAGTTAATTGGTTGTCTGAATCTGAATCATCCCCGCCGCTTATATTAATCCCCCCTCTCCTTATATAAAATATATTATTGATCATGCCATCCGATCCAGAAGACTCATCTCTTCCGAATTAAGGACTTTGTCGATATCGAGGAGAATCTTGACGCCTCCTCCCGTTTTGGCCATGCCGAGGATGTAGGCGGTGTCCATTTTACTGCCGAAGGTCGGCGTATCTTCAATGTCGCCGGCCTTGATGTTGAGGACTTCCGATACGGAATCAACGACGATGCCCATTGGTATTTTCGCGTTTGGTCCCGTTATTTCCACCACGATGATACAGGTCCTTTCCGTATAATCCATTGCCTCCATGCCGAATTTCAGCCGTAGATCGATAACGGGAATAACCTTGCCCCGGAGGTTGATGACGCCCTTCACATATCCCGGCGTTTGGGGGACCGTGGTAATCGCCATCATGCCGATAATTTCTTTTACTTTCAGAATGCCGATGCCGTATTCCTCTTCCGCCAGGGTAAAGGTGAGATACTTACCCTCCCGATTGGAAATTGCCTTAACTGCCTGATCCATTGTCTTTATTACGTCCTCTGCCATGCCCTTTTCCTCCTTAAATTGACTCTAATGAGCCATATATGTACAGTTATCAGTCGTTATGCAGAGCTATGTCCTGCGCTGTTATAAGTTTTCACTCAGCTCAAACAACCCTTCCGGATCGATAATAAGACCGATCTGGCCGTCACCGAGGATGGCCCCGCCGGATATTCCCTTGGTGTTTTTCAAACCATCCCCAAGGCTTTTGATGACTACCTCCGCTTTTCCCAGGATCTCATCGACCATGATGCACTTGGCGCGACCTTCCCCTTCCACAACGACGGTAATGGCATCCCACGGCTCGTGGTTGTTTGCCGCAATACCAAACAAATCGGCCAGTCTTATGAGCGGCAGGAGTCGTCCCATGACGGTGATCATTTCGCCCTTCCCGATGATATGGGTGTAGTCTTTCCTGGTCGGGCGCAGGGCCTGACGAATCGCCGTTGTCGGCAGGATATAGCGTTCCTTGCCCACTCTTACGATCATCCCGTCGATGATGGCCATTGTCAGGGGGAAGCTGGTAATAAAGGTTGTTCCCTTGCCGGGGATGGAGGTGATGTCAATCTTCCCCCGCAGTTTTTCCACGGCCTGCTTGACCACATCCATCCCCACACCGCGACCGGAGATATCCGTGACCTGTTCCGCCGTGGACAGCCCCGGCAACAGGATCAGACGGTAGATTTCATAATCCGTGAGATTGTCGTTCTCATTAACCACGCCGTTCTTGATGGCCTTCTGTAAAATTTTATCTTTATTTAGACCCCGGCCGTCATCGCTGATTTCAATGACGATATTGCCGCCGCGATGATAGGCCTTCAGTTCGATCAGACCTTTATCAGGCTTGCCGCTGCGGATTCTTTCCTCCGGGGTATCGATGCCGTGATCAACGGCATTTCTCACGAGATGAACGAGGGGATTGTAAATCTCATCGACCATGTTACGGTCGATTTCCGTATCTTCACCCACCGGTTCAATGACGACGGATTTGCCGGCCCCTTTGGCAAGATCGCGAACAAGGCGCGACATGCGCTGGAAAGTCTGCTTGATGGGGATCATGCGCAGACCCGTCGAGGCCCGCTGGAGTGAAGAGCTGATCCGGGAAAGCTGAGAAATATCACGATGGAGATTGCGGTCGGAACTGATATGATCCTTAACATCCTGCTGAATGATCGTCTGGGTGATGACCAGTTCGCCGACCATGTCGATCATATCATCCAGCTTGCGCATATCAACGCGGATCATCGTGGCGTCCGTTGCCTGTTCCGTTTGTTTACGCAGGGCGGTAGAGACCTGTTTGGGCGTGGCAACACCCTTGCTTATCAATGCTTCGCCGATTTTTTTTGGGGGTATATCCTGCGCCGCTTGCAGACCCTCATTTAGATCGGCTTGGGAAATGACACCATCATCCACGAGAATCTCCCCGACGCGCTTGCGTTGCGGGGGCGGTTCGACGCCGGACTCAACCTGTGTGATTCTTTCCTTAAGACCCGTAACATCAAGGGACGGCGGCGGGAGTTGCCGCCCTTCCATCTCGTTTTTCAAGTGAACGATCATGGCCTTCAGGGTATCCGCTCCTTCGAGAACAACGTCGATTACCGCCGACGAAACTTCCAGCTCGCCGTTTCTGGCCTTGTCGAGAAGATTCTCCAGACTGTGGGCCAGTGTTCTGATCTCGTCCAGATTCAGAAAGCCGGCGACGCCCTTGATGGAATGAAAGGGTCTGAAAATGGCGTTGATATATTCTTTGTTTTCGGGATCCTGCTCGAGATTGAGGATGTTGACCTCAATCTCATCAATATATTCGAGAGACTCCGTAATAAAATCCTTCAGGAGCGACATGTCCTGGACTTCGGTTATACCATCGGAGGCTGTATCGTCGGGCCGGTCCTGTTGCTCCGGTTCCTCCGGCTTAGCTGCTTCTTCGCTTTTCGGCGCTCCTTCCGGTATGAAACCGATCAACTTGGACAGGGTTTCCAGATAAGCATCGATACTACCCTCGATTTTGCCGGAGAGCTGATATTCCTGGGCAAGTTGCTGAATAAGGGTAATCCCTTTCTCGATCACGGCAAAACCGGCTTCCTTATCCTTGACGGCATCGAGGATCATTTTTTCCAGCAGGAAACTCATTCCCGCGGACAACGTCTTGATCGGCCCCAACTGATATTCCTCGGCCGCCTTCGTTACCCCTTCGAGTTGATTAAGGAACATGCCCGCAGCAGGTATATCCACCTCGCGACCGCTGAGAAAGAGGAAATCAGAGGCCATCTCATCGGCGAGGGCGATCAATGCGTTATCTGTCATAATTATATCATCCTTATAATTTCATTTGCTATATTATCTAAAGGCAGGATCTTGTCTACCCCTCCCATTTTTATGGCCTCTTTAGGCATCCCGAAGACCACGCAAGATTTTTCATCCTGGGCGATGGTGCTTGCTCCCGCGTCCTTCATTTCCTTCAGTCCTTCCGCACCGTCGGCTCCCATCCCCGTCAGGATTACGCCGACGGCGTTAGCCCCGGCATATTTCGCCGTCGATTTGAAAAGGACATCTACGGCCGGCCGCTGATGATGGACCATGGGGCCCGTTTTTACCTCTACATAATACCTGGCGCCGCTCCTTCTCAGGAGCATATGAAAATTACCCGGGGCAATCAGGCAGGTTCCGGGGACCACGGTGTCATTGTCCTGTGCCTCTTTGACATGAAATTGGCAGAGGGTATTCAACCTGTCGGCAAAGGCGGTGGTAAAATTAGCAGGCATGTGCTGAACGATGACGATGCCCGGGGTGTTGGGGGGCAATTTCATCAAAACCTTCTTCAACGCCTCCGTTCCACCCGTCGAAGCCCCGATGGCGATGACCTTGTGGGAGGTCTGGGTAAGGGCCTTCATGGGTTCCGATTTTACCCTCTCCCCGCTCGCTGTTCCTGTGGGGGCGGACATGTTTACCCGTGAAGCCGCCCTGATTTTATCGGCTAACTGGGAACTCATGTCGCCGACGCTGTAGGAACCGCCCGGCTTGGCGATGACATCCACCGCCCCGATGTCGAGGGCCTCCAGGGTCATTGTTCCCCCTTTCGGGGTCAGGGAGCTGACAACAATCGTCGGCACGGGATAGTACTTCATGAGCTTCTTGAGGAATGTTAATCCATCCATCCTTGGCATTTCGATGTCCAGGGTGATGACATCGGGTTGCAGGTTGACGATTTTATCCCTTGCCACAAAAGGATCGGGGGCCGTACCGATGATTTCAATATCCGGATAGCGGGAGAGCTCCTCGGAGAAGATTTTTCTGACAATCGCCGAATCATCGACTATCAATACCTTGATTTTTTTCAAGTAATTTGGTCCTCCTGTCTCATGGTATCCTAAAAATCCATCTCCTCGGAATTCTGGTCACTATCGCCGTATTCGCCTTCGCCGCTTAATCCGAGCACTTCAAAGAGTAGTTTGCGCAGCTCTTCGGGAACAAAGGGTTTTTTTAGAAATCCTCTTGCTCCCAAGCGGGTGGCCTCTTTGACCCTTTCGGCGTTGGCCTCGGTGCTGATAAAAACGACGGGTATCTCCTTAAAGAGCTGATCGGAACGGAGGGCCTGCAAGAACTCGATACCGTTCATTTCGGGCATATTGATGTCCGATAGAATAATGTCAACCCAGTTTCCCGCCAGGACTTCGAGGGCTTCACGTCCATTCTGAGCCTCATAGCACTTATCGGTGCGTATGCCGGAGATGCCGATGATTTTTTTGATCACCGCCCGCATGGAAAGGGAATCATCAACGATTAGAATATTAAAAGTCATGGTTTCGATACTGATCCTTCCGTCATTTTTTATAGATGCTCGGTTCAGAATACTTGAAGGGATGGGACAATCCCGTGAGGCTTTCTGAATGACCGACAAATAAATAACCGCCTTTTTCCAGGTGCTCATAATATTTATTGACAAGGACGCTTTGGGTGGCCTTATCGAAATAGATCATGACATTCCGGCAAAAGA
>DMAT01000101.1 GCA_003451635.1 Syntrophus sp. (in: bacteria)
AGGAAGCCGGATAGACTGTCTTTGTACTGCTCATAGGACTCATCGCAATACCTAAGGACCGTTGCATCTATAGGGAAATAGCGGCGCCATCCTGAACATTTTGCCTTTTTGACAGACGGGACAGGTTGTGACATCGATGCCACAGATCCTGAACAACTGCTCCTGCCAAGTCTCCTTCACGATCTTTTCTTTTGTTGCGGTTTTACTGTCTCCGAGGATCTTACGACATAATGCGATGTTGTCTTTACGAGTTCTGTTTGCCAGCAGGCCGAAGTGACGTATCCGGACAAACCGAGCAGGCAAGGCATGGAGGAGGAACCGTCTGACAAACTCGAATGTCTGGAGCATCATGGTTTTTTGGCGGTTTCCGTCTGCATAATCTCGCCATAAGAAGGAAACATTACCGTCCCGAATGGCGATGATGCGGTTATTGCTGATGGCGATCCTATGGGTGTATCTGCCGAGATACTGAAGAACCCCCTTGGCGCCATCGAAAGGCGGTTTGCAATAGACGACCCATTTCTTTTGATAGAGCTGATTTCTGAAGCTGGCAAAGGTTCCTTGTTCTTGGAGATGACTTATGCTGCCGGGGAATGCGAGTTCTCCCCTTTTGAAGTGATTATTGAGGTGAGAAAGGAACTTGCTCTGAACAACGCCGACATTACCCTTACTGGTATAAAGAAACCTTTACGGCATGATACCCAACGTTCTCCGTCTATTCCTCCGCCAGTGACAATGCAGTGGACGTGGGGATGATCCATGAGGTTCTGACCCCATGTATGCAAAATGCCGATAACTCCGATCTTTGCGCCGAGATGTTTCGGATCATTAGCAAGTTCCATAAGTGTCTCGGATGAAGAGCGAAAAAGCAGATCGTACAGGATCTTCTGATTCATTGAAACCAGGTGATTCAGTTCCGAGGGAATGGTAAAGACCACATGGAAGTATTCAATGGGCAGAAGATCCTCATTGCGAGCCTCGATCCATTTTTCTTTCTGTAAGGTCTGGCATTTGGGACAATGCCGATTCCGGCAGGAGTTATAAGATATTTCCATATGGCCACAGTTGTCGCACTTATCCGTATGGCCGCCAAGGGCAGCGTTTCTGCATAGCTCAATGGCGCGCATAACCCGCAAATGGCTGCTGGGCAATCTATGGGATTCTTTATATGCAGACCCTTGCTGACGGAAGATCTCCGCCACTTCAAGGCCGCCAGATGTTCGCATCTCCTTTCCGGACTATGAGATCTGCGGGATTGCTTGATCGAGGGGAGATTTTACCTGAGCAAGATTCAAACGACTGACATGAAGATAGACGGTGGTCGTTGTCGGGGATCGGTGACCAAGAAGCAGTTGGACATGGTGGAGACTCGTTCCCGCTTCAATAAGGTGGGTGGCAAAGCTGTGCCTTAACGTATGCACGCTGGCCGGTTTTGTGATTCCTGCACGCTTTTTTGCAGCATAAAAGACAAGCTGTATAGTATGTGAGGTTATGTGATCATTCTTTTTTTGTCCCTCAAACAACCATTTGCTGGGACGATATTTCCGCTAGTATTGCCGCAAAAGCTCAAGGGTCGTTTGAGACAGGATGGAATAGCGATCCTTACCTCCCTTACCCTGACGTATCATTACCGTCATCCGTTTACTGTCGATATCGGTTAGCTCAAGGCGTGCTGTTTCGCTTACCCTCAATCCCGATGAATAAGTGAGCATCAGAATCGCTTTGTGCTTGAGGTTCTTGGTGACCGCGAAAATGGATTCCACCTCCGAGAGATCCAGAAACATCAGGAGGCTCATGCGCTAAACCGACAGACGGTGATACTGTCCCGAGACCGTACCGTGTCAAGCTCCAGGTGCTCGAAGTGGTCGAACTCACCTAGCACGGCCCTGGTTACGGCTTCTAATAGCAGTTCGACCCGCTGAACACACAACTGAGACTTTCGCATTGCCCCGGCGATGTCCTCGTGTGCCATGTAGTTCGCCTTCAGGCCACCCGTCTGCTCACTGGTGTTCTTGAGCGCCGCCACGAGTTCGTCGAGGGACTGGAACTGCCGATCCAACCGAGCGTTGATCTCGGGAAGGAGAACAATGGCGTCGGCGTCAAGCGTCCAACGAACGGCGTCCTCGATGTCCCACCCGGTCGGCCATTTCATGACGGACTAATTATGGTGCCGAAGCCCGGATTTGAACCGGGACGAGCCTACACCCACTAGACCCTGATTTTATAACCGCCCCGGCGACTTCCGGGACGGAGATTTAACGCGAATTTACCGCTTACCCTTCTTCATATCGGCAATGAAGCGGTCGATCACTTCCCTGGTAACGTTCTGCATTACGATACAGTGGGCGAGTTTCCCTCCAAGGCGATCATCTTCTTCCATTGCAAGCATCCATTTGTCCATGATCCATTGCTCCGGACGCTTGAAGAATACCGTATTGGAAAACGGATTGCGCCAGGCCGGATATCCCATCTCGTCGAGTTTTGCCTTCAGGTATTCCGCGTCGGAAATAATGACTTCAGACTGGCTTTTGAAGCCCTCCAACCCCGTCATTTTAATCTTCCACCAGAACTTAAGCGGGCCAATAGCCGAGCGCGAGCAGGTTATAGTCGGGACGGCATCGTTTAAATACGCGACCTGGAATGGATTTTGGTTAGCCAGGACTTCATCGGTCGTAATGAATATCCCCATCGGTTCATCAAACCCGAAGAACTTGTGGCCGCTCACTGCTATGGAATCGAAGTGTACGGTCTTGCGGTCAACAACCTTTTGGTCTTTGGAAAACGGGAGATAACCGCCAAAGAGTGCCGCGTCGAGATGCCGGTAAACGGCGATTGGTTTCTTTTCCCTCAATACGGCATCTACTGCCGCCTGATCGTCAATGGCCCCCTTGAAGGTTGTTCCCATTGCTATGACTACCAGAGCCGGCTTTTGAGGGTCCAGCGCCTTTGCAAATCCTGTAATCTTCATTCGTCCCATCTTGTCCGTCGGAATAAGCCGTAGTTCGAGATTTTGCAGGTCGGCGAGTTTTTTCACCGAATAATGAGCGTCCGCGGATACATAGACCACCG
>DMAT01000230.1 GCA_003451635.1 Syntrophus sp. (in: bacteria)
AATCTGTGGAAAGGGAAGCCTTTTCCCGGGTTGCCGATTCGGCGGCGGGGGTGGGTGCTCCCGCCGCTTCTTCCTCGGCGCGGACGGGCCGGATGTCGATATGGTCGCAGACGCCGCATTGATAGCAGCCGTCAAGGCGGCAGTCCGCCGTCAGAGTTTCATTATGGGCCTTTTGCGCCTCTTCCAGGAGGAATTGACGGTCGAGACCGCAGTCGATATGGTCCCAGGGGAAAGGCGTCTCCGCGGGGCGCTCGCAAAGAAATGCAGCTGGTTCTATCCCGAGTTGGGCGATGGCATTTTCCCAGTGATCATTGCGGAATTGGTCGCTCCAGCCGTCGAAACGGCAGCCCAGGCGGTAGGCGGTTTCAATCAGGGGGCCAAGGGATTCATCTCCCCGGGAAAACAGCCCTTCGAGAAGGCTCATCCGGGCGTCGTTCCATTTGATCTGGATGTTGCGATGGCGCAATCGGGATTTGAAAAAGGACTGCTTCTCGAAGATTTCTTCCAGGCCGATCTGCCGCTGCCACTGAAAAGGCGTGTGGGGTTTGGGGACAAAAGTGGAAAGACTGACCGTGACCTGCCCACGGTTTTTCGATGTCCGCAGCACCTTATGGGCCAGAGACGCTATTCCCTCCAGGTCCTCTGCTTCCTCTCCGGGGAGACCGATCATGAAATAGAGCTTGACCGCCCGCCACCCCGCTTCAAAGACCAGTGCCGAGGTCTTCAAAAGGTCCTCTTCCGTGTTTCCCTTGTTAATGGAATTTCTCAGTCGCTGGGTTCCCGCTTCAGGGGCCAGGGTGAAACTCGTCTTTCGCACCCGCTTGATGGCCTCGATGAGGGAGCTGCTCAGGGTCTCGACGCGGAGGGAGGGCAGGCCCAGGGCAATGCGCTGGGCGTAATATCGATTCATCAGCGCCGGCAGGAGGGTCTCGATGCAGGAATAATCGCCGGAGCTCAGGGACAGGAGGGATAGCTCTTCCTGTCCGGTGGCGGCGAGCATAGCGTCGGCCATGTCTTGGAGGAGGGCGGGGTGTCTTTCTCTGACCGGACGCCAGACCATCCCGGCCTGGCAAAACCGGCAGCCCCTGGTGCAGCCCCGGGCAACCTCCAGCACTACCCGGTCGTGGATGGTTTTCATCAGGGGGGTCAGCGGTTTTACCGGCCCTGTCCAGGCGTTCAGATCGGCGATAATCCGTTTTCCGATCTTCCTTCCCGGTTTATGAACGGAGGGGACATAGACTCCTTCAATATCGGCCAGGGCGGCAAGGACCAGGTCCCTGCCATTGCCCCTTCCCTTTTCCCTGATCATGGCGGCGGCAATCTCCATGATGACCTCTTCCCCTTCGCCGATGACGAAGGCGTCCATAAAGGCGGACATGGGGGCGGGGTTGAAACAGCAGGGCCCCCCGGCGATCACGATCGGGTCTCCATCCCTTCGGTCTTTACAGCGAAGGGGGATGCCGCCCAGATCGAGCATGGTGAGGACGTTAGTGAAGGAAAGTTCATATTGAAGGGAAAACCCAACCATATCAAAATCATGCAATGGTGTCCCGGATTCGAGAGTGTGGAGGGGGATGCCGTGACGGCGCATCTGACCTTCCATATCGGGCCAGGGGGTGAAACAGCGCTCGGCGACGATTTCGTCCTGTCCGTTCAAAATTTCATACAAGATCTGGATGCCCAGGTGGGACATCCCGACTTCGTAGGTATCCGGGAAGGCAAGGGCAACGCTGAGCCGACAGGCATGCCGATCCTTGCGGACGGCGTTGATCTCCCCGCCGATGTAGCGGCTGGGCTTGGAGACGGTGAGAAGGACGTCTTCCAGTGTTTTTTGATAATCAGGCATGAGATATATTATGTGTTTCCGAGGCGGTCTTTGTATTTATACCAGTTCTGAAGTATTTCCCGGTACTTGGATTGAGAAAATTTCCGGGGGAATTCTTCCTTGCCCAAATAGGGCAGGGCGTCCTTCTTGAAGTCGTCGAGAAGATTCCGCAAGACTGTCTCCGTCTCGGAGTTATGTACGAAGGTCCGTTCCTTCCGGTATTCGTAGTTGGCCACAGGTCCGAAGACCCGGCGGGTCTTCAAATAGTGATCCTCCTCCTCAAAATAGGAGATATCGAAGGCCACATCCATTTTGATGACCAGTTCCACCTTGACCGTATCCGCGGCAATCTGACGGGAGACATCCCATACATGAAGAGTCAGACCGTTGGGAAGGCTTAAATTTTCAATATGTTTCATAGCGACGCACCTTCCTTGAGATGCCTTGTTCCTTAGCATCTTTAATCTTGACCTGCAATGTCAATCCTCATATATAGCACTCATCATTCCCGGCGAGGGAACAAATGTGAGGAAGTCATGACCGAAGAAAAGAGCGCCAATGCCATTTTATTGCTCTCCTGTCAAGACCAGAAGGGGCTGGTCTATAATATCTCCAACTTTATTTATCGCCACAACGGCAACATTGTCCATGCGGCACAGCATACCTCGGTGACAAGAAAGATCTTTTTCATGCGGATCGAATGGGAACTAAACGGCTTTGTCATTCCCCGTGACGAGATCGCCCTGGTCTTCAAGCATGTAGCCAGTCAGTTCGATATGACCTGGGAGCTGCATTTCAGCGATACGGTTCCCCGCCTGGCAATTTTCGTATCCCGCCATCCCCATTGCCTCTACGATTTGATTCTGAGACGCCGGATGGGAGAAATCCGGGCGGAGATCCCCCTTGTCATCAGCAATCATCTCGATGTAAAACCAATGATCGAGCAGTTTGGCTTGGATTTTATGCACTTTCCCATTACCCCGGAAAACAAGGCGGATCAGGAACAACGGCAGATCGAGGAAATCAGGAAACACAATATCGACCTGATTGTCCTTGCCAGGTACATGCAGGTCCTGTCGAACCGGTTTGTAGAGGAATATCCGAACAAAATTATCAACATTCACCATTCCTTTCTTCCCGCCTTTGCCGGCGCCCATCCCTATCAGCAGGCCTACGACCGGGGGGTGAAGATCATCGGCGCCACGAGCCACTATGTGACGGA
>DMAT01000436.1 GCA_003451635.1 Syntrophus sp. (in: bacteria)
TGAAAAGGCGAACCATTTTTTACCCAAATCTTTCAGGGACGCTCCAAAGTGATAAACAGCTTTATCGTCAATTATCAAAAACCTGTCATGCGAATTATTGAATTCTTTAATCTCAACCGGTTGATATTGCAGATTATATTTTTCCACATCCAACCCCATTTGTTTTGTAATGGCTTTGGTTAAAATTGTAACCGTTACATTTTTTCTTCTTTTTGTGAGATGGGTCAAAACAGTGTCATCAATATAATTATCAATAATGATTATTGACTTATGCGCTGTTCTGATAAGGTCGGAAACAAACTGATATGCATCAAATATCTGTCCATCGAAAAATATACCTTGCTTGGGGATGATTTCTTTTTCTTCGAGAGCATTAAAAATCCGGTTAAACTTTTCATCACTTTCAAGTTTGTGTTCAAGTTGTTTTCGTTCTACAACATTAAGCCGTTGAAAAACCTGAGCATTTGTTGTAATGAACTTACGCATGGCAACAAATGCCCGCATAATTTGAATGTTTACCGCAATTGCTCTCTCACTGGTGAGAACGGCAGAAATAGCTGCAACACCCTGTTCAGTAAATACAAGCGGTAGTGAGCCGCCCAAATGTTGTTTTGAAGGTATCGCATTTTGCGATACCATAAGATCGACCTCTTCTTCGGTGAGTTGAAACATAAAATCGGAAGGAAAGCGCTGGATATTCCTTTTTACCTGCTCCCTTAACCGAATTGGTTTCACGTCATAAAACTGTGCCAAATCCTTATCTAGTATGACCTGAACATTGCGTAGCGTATAAATCCGGTTGTGAATTTCACCATTTTGAATTAATTTATTTTCCCTCATACCAGCTTCACCTTCTTCAATTTATAGCGAATTCAGGATACACCATACTTAATTCCAGTCTGAATCACCCCAGCGTTCAAGGGATAATTGAGTATGTGTCCCCTGAATTCCCAGCGCGCGAGTGTAACGAGTCGGCTGTATTGCCTTATTCGCTCAAAGAAGCCTTTTTATTTCTTCTACGGATGTTTCACAATCCCGGATGATTTGAGCTAAAAGCCCTCGACCGATTGTTTCACCACTGTGTACAGGCACCACGGTACACCTGCCATCAGGATGCTGGAGAAAATTGTGGCTACCTTTTTTACGAATCACCTCGAAGCCTATTTTTCTCAGGGCCTTGATGAGGCGCTGGCCGGTGACAGCGGGAAGGCTACTCATGAGTTGACTGCTACGCGTTGAACCCCTACGAATTCGGTGGCTACGGGGTCCTCTACTTCAAGACAGAGCTCGATTGCTTCCTTCACTCTTTTCATCAACAGATCGAGAGATTTGGCCTGTGTATGGCAGCCTTTCAACGTGGGCACGGAGGCTACAAAGTATCCATCTTCATCTTTTTCGATAATCACGCTAAACTCTCTATTCATTTCATTGATCCTCCATATCATCAAATTTTGCAGTCACGACGCCGGGCATTAGTCCCATTTGCCGGTTTGTTCGGACACCCGATGTCTCCAGTAATCAGGTGCGCGGTGCAGATGCATTACAGCAATGATTACAATCTGATCTTCCTCTTCACAGTACAGAACGCCGTAAGGGAAACGCTGAATGAGCCTCCTGCGGATACCCTTTCGTTGGATTGGATATGCCTGCGGATTCCGCCCAATATCGTCCGTTCCTCGTTTCATTGCCTTCAGGAATTCCCGGCCCAGACTCTGCCTATGGCTTTCATAGAAAAGGGCCGCATCATTCATCTCCTCTTCTGCCTGGGGTAAAAAAATGACTTTCTTCATCGCACTTTCGCGAATGCATCCCGATAGACATTATCCGCAGATCGGCCTTGAATCGTACCCTCCCGGTATGCCTGATACCGCCTCTCAGCCTCTTCAAGCCATAATGCATCGGCATTCGCATCGTCTTGATTGTCTAAGCTTTCAATCAGGCTCATTGCCAGATGTGCACGCTCCGGAGCTGAGAGCGAAAATGCCTCTTCTTCAATTTTTTTCAAATCAGCATTCATAACCAATCTCCTTAAAAATAATAAACTCATCGATAAGGCAAAGCTTAATATGTACTTCTTGAGCCCTCGTCGATATCATTCCCAATGAATCCCGTGACCCCTTCCGATTAGCCGCCATTTGTTTCTTTCATCCGGTTCAGCACACAGCAGACGAGGATACCAGGCCGTGGGAACTAAAATGGTTCTGCCATCACTAAGATTAACACTCAGTGTATCATCTGTTACTGATACACTTTCTGCAACCGCCATAATAATTTCAATCGCCAAAGTAGTTATGGCGAACTATAAGCACAATAAAATCGCATGTCAATAAGATATTCACCCTCGAAATGGCGGGTGCGGCGCCGATGAACCTCATGTCTGCCGGCTTGTTTATTGATCTATATTCTTGGGGAAATACTTTACGCCGCCTATATGCATAAAATCTGAGTCCTGTGTCCAGATGGTGGCCTCGAATTCCTTTGCGGTAGCAAGAATGATGCTGTCAGCCATGGGAAGCTTCTGCTCCAGGCTCAGTTTTGATGCGGTGATTGCCAGGGGAGCGGTCAGATCCACAACCTTGCCTTTTTTCATGGCGACGACGGCCTGCAGCGCTTCCTTTTCTCCGGATTCCCGCAGTACCACCTTGAAAACCTCATAGATCGTTACTGTTGGAACCACGAGGGAAACCGTATCGCTCAGCGGGGCCAGGAAATGCGGAGCATTAGGTTCATCGGCAAAGTATGCAAGCCACCCTGAAGAATCGACGATATTCATATTCTGTCTGCCTCTCGTTTGAATTCCGTATTGATGCCTTTAATGAAGCCCCGGAGTTCGGCGATATCTCTTTCCGGGATTATCTCGATCCGTCCATCATATTCAAGCATTTGCATTTTTTGACCGGGACGCAGACGCAATGCCTCTCTAATTTCTTTGGGGATAACGACTTGGTATTTTGGGGACAAGGTAACTGTTGGCATACAAAAACCTCCATCGATAGATTTACGTAATACGTTTACGCTATCGATCATGTTTTGTCAATTATCCAATGAAAGCAGGTTTAATTTGTAAATAATTTCAAACGATAAAGTCAATAGCCAGGACAAGGACTTGTTTTTTCCTCTTCAATCAGGTATCCCATATGTAAAGTACTGTGGAAGGATTTTCCTTATGGATAACCTGAAACGCATGTTCGATCCCGGAACGATTGCCCTGATCGGGGCCAGTGGTAAAGAGGGATCGCCGGGAAACGCGATCCTGAATAATCTGCTGGCCTGTGGGGAAAGAAAGATCTTCCTGGTTAATCCGGGGTGCGCAGCTATCGGCGATAGGCCCTGTTATCGGAGTGTCGCGGAGGTCCCCGCCCATATCGATCTGGCCGTGGTAGCGACGCCGGCCCCGACGGTTCCCGGCGTTGTCGAAGCCTGCGGCCGGGCCGGGGTGGACGGTGTGATCATCATTTCCGCCGGTTTCCGGGAAGCAGGGGAGGAAGGACGGAGGCTGGAGGAGGAGATCCTCCGCATCAAGAAACAGTATCCCCTGCGGATACTTGGACCCAACTGCCTCGGTATCATTCGCCCCCATGCCGGTCTTTGCGCCGCCCACCTCCGCGGCGCCCCCGCACCGGGGAATATCGCCTTTATCACCCAGAGCAACGCCTTCGGCAAGATCCTCTTCGACTGGGGGGTCAGCGCCCAGATCAGTTTCAGCATGCTTGCCTCCCTGGGTTCGGCCATCGACGTCGATTTCGGGGACATGATCGACTTTCTGGGAACCGATCCCCATACCCGGAGCATCATGATCTACATGGAGGACGACATCGGCCACCTCCGGAAGTTCATCGGCGCTGCCCGGGGATTTGCCCGGAACAAGCCCATTGTCCTCCTCAAACCGGCCCGCCTTGGCGTGGACGCCCCCGGCCCGGGAGTCAAGATCTCCCATACGGACATCCTGGCCGGTTCCGAAGACATCTTCGACGCCGTCCTCCGCCGGGTCGGCGTGGTCCGGGTCAAGGAGACTCAGGATATCTACAATACCGCCAATGTCCTCTCTTCCCAGAAGCTGCCCCCAGGGCCCCGGTTGGCTATTGTCACCAATGCCGCCGGGGCCGGTCTGCTGGCGGCCAGTCGCCTTGCCAAATCCGGCGGCAGCCTCGCCGATCTCTCCCCGGCGACCCTGGATGCAGTGGCGACCATCCTGCCATCCTACGGGAAGCGGGGCAACCCCATCGATCTCCTGAGGACGGCTGATGCCGACAGTTACGAAAAGGCCATCCGGTTGTGCCTCGCCGACGGGAATGTTGACGGCGTCCTCGTTATCTTCGGCCTTCAGGATGCCGTCGGCGATGAAGAGTTGGCCGCCACCGTTGTGGACCTGACCAGGAATGCCGCCAAGCCCGTTCTTGCCGCCTGGCTGGGACGGGAAGGAGTGAGCCGGGGCCGGGAACTGCTCCTCCGGAGCGGCGTCCCCACCTACGAAACGCCGGAAGAGGCGGCCCGGACCTATGTCTATATGTACAACTACGAGCGGAACCTGCAGCTCCTCCACGAAACCCCCGCCGAACTCCCCGTCAACGAGGCCCCTCCGAAAAACCATCTTAAATCAATAATCCGCCGGGTCCTCCGGGCGGGTAATCATGTCCTGACGGAGGAGGACGCCAAGAAATTTCTAACCAACTACGGCATCCCCTTCGTCGCGACCCATATTGCCGTCTCACCTGAGGAGGCGGTCGCTTACGCCCGGGATATCGGTTATCCCGTGGTCCTGAAGATCGCCTCTCCCGATATTATCTTCCGCCAGGACGTCGGCGGGGTGGCGACGGGAATCAACTCCGACGAGGCCCTGCGGAGCGCCTATGCACGGCTCCGGGAGCGGGTGGCCAAGTTTCAGCCCCAGGCGGCTATCCGGGGCGTCGTTGTCCAGAAGATGATCGAGGTTATCGATTACGAGCTGATCCTGGGGGCGAAAAAGGACAAAAACTACGGTGCCGTGATGCTTTTCGGCATGGGGGGTATCGGCGTCGAGATCTTCCGGGACTTCTCCATCGCCCTGCCGCCCCTCAATCAGACCTTGGCCCGGCGGCTTATGGAAGAGACGAAGGTTTACACCATGCTCCAGGGCTATCGGGGCAAGGCGCCGGCGGATCTGGGGCAGCTTGAAAGCATCATCGTGAGTTTTTCAAATCTTATCGTGGACTTTCCCGAGATCCTCGCCATGGACATGAACCCCGTCGCGGTGAGCAACGGTTACGCCCAGGCCCTGGATGTCCGGATCATCCTGGACCGGGAAAAGATCGATAATGCGACTCTCTATCCCCACCTCCTCGTTACCCCCTATCCCACCCGCTATGTTGTCCGCTGGCAGCTTGCCGACGGCCGGGACGTCGTTTTGCGGCCGATCCGGCCTGAGGACGAGCCCCTGGAGCATGAGATGTTCACATCTCTCTCAGAAGAAACCCTGCGGGAGCGTTTCTACCAGACCATAAAAACGATCACCCATGAAATGCACGTCCGTTTCTGCAATATCGATTACGACCGGGAAATGGTGCTGGTCGCCGAGATCAGGGAAGGCGGGGGGAGAAGGCTCATCGGCATGGGGGGCTTCAATATCGAGGCGGACTTCAAAAAGTGTGAATTCTCCGTCCTTGTCCACGACGATTTTCAGGGCCAGGGGCTGGCCTATAAACTGCTGGATATCCTCATCGGCATCGCCGACGAGAAAGGCTTGGACGAGTTTTACGGCTACATCCAGCCGACGAACCGGAAAATGGTCCGCCTCTGTGAAAAGCTCGGTATGATTCCCGAAAAGACGCCCGACGATCTGACCAGGGTAAGTCTGCGGTTACGGTGAGAGGTACATAGTTAATTGAAAAAAAAGACGCCCAGCCAGGATATGACACCGGGGCCGCTGTCCCACAATCCCTTTGAGGGGATCAAGGGACTGCTCAAGGATAAGCAGGTAGTTACTCCCCCTCAGCAACAGCTTCAGTCTCTCGGGAAAACATTGTTGCGCAAGGAAGGCGCCGCTGCGACGGTGACGAAACCGGAGGAGGAGCGGGGAGTTTTTCTCGAGGCCATGCAGGATGTGGCCCCCATGGTAAAGGGAAGGGAACGGGAAATCCTGCGGGATATTCCCAGCGGGCCTTTTCCGGGGGCGCCACTAGTGGACGAAAATCGGGAAGTCCTGGAGCAACTGATCAAGCTTGTAACCACGGGAGAAGGTTTTATCCTTTCCCTGACGCCGGAATACATCGAGGGCACGGGCTACAACATCCATTCCGAGTACGCCCGGCGCCTCCATGCCGGGGATTTTTCCATCCAGTCCCATATCGACCTCCACGGGTTGACCGTTTTCGAGGCCAAAGAGATCTTCGATGGCTTTATGAAGGAGGCCATCATGACGGGGAAAACGGGGGTGCTGATCATTCATGGCCGGGGGCTGTCTTCTCCTGTTGAGCCGGTCCTGAAAAAGAAGGTTATTGAATGGCTGACCAGCGGCGTCTGGCGCAAACGGGTCTTCGCCTATGCGAGCGCCCGTTCCTGCGACGGCGGGACGGGGGCCACCTATGTGCTGTTCAGGCCCCGCGCCCGGTCAAAACATGCATGAAGACTGCGTAAAAAACCCATTTGCCTTGTTATTTATCGAGGGCCTTGTCTCATGAGCGTGCTTAAACGGCTTCAGCGTCTGACGGGAGAAGGGCAGGCTCTCCCGGATGAATCCGGCCGGTCCGCAGAACTTAGTGATTTGCGGAAGCGGATCGATGCCGTTCTTTCCCGCCGTCCTGGAGGACGGATGTCGCCGTCCCCTCCTCCGTTCCGTGGACCGTCCCTCCCCCTGGAGGAATGCGTTTCCGGTGTGGAGATCACGACGGCAGGGGGCCGCTTTTTCTGCGCTGAGACCGCGTGGGGCGTCTCCCACCATCACGGCTGCCGCTGCATCGGTGATCTCTCACCCCTGGATATGAAGGTCGTCTCCACGCTGGCCAATGACGGCGCCCTAGCCGGTCTCGACTATACCCGGGGCGTCTTTTTGGATACGGAGACGACGGGCCTGGCGGGCGGGACGGGGACAGTGGCCTTTCTTATCGGCATGGGCTGGTTCAAGGGGTCGCGCTTTGTCATGAAACAGCTCTTTATGAGAGATTATTCCGAGGAGCGGGCGGCCCTGATGTTTCTGGGGGAGCTGGTTCAAGACCGGCAGTTCCTCGTTACCTTCAACGGCAAGGCCTTCGATGTCAATCTCCTGACCGCGCGTTTCATCCTGAACCGCCTTGCCGACCCCCTTGGGGGGCTGCCCCATCTCGATCTCCTCCACCCCTCCCGCCGTCTCCTCCGGCACCGCCTCGACAATGTCCGCCTCGGTACCATCGAAGGGGCCGTATTAGCCCTGGAGCGGGAGGGAGACGTCCCGGGACATGAGATTCCCCAGCGCTATTTCGACTGGCTGAAACGCCGGGATGGCCGATTGATAGAGGACATATTCCTCCATAACCGCCTTGATGTCCTTTCCATGGCGGCCCTGACGGCCCATCTCACGGAAATGATCGCGGCGGAAGGAACGGGTCCCGCCCGGCGGCCCCCCCAGGATCTTTTGGCGGCGGCCCGGCTGCTTATGCACCGGGGAGACAAGGACGGAGCGCGCCGGATGCTGACCGAGCTTCGGAGCGCCTCCTGCCCGGTAACAGTGTGCCAGGCCGGCCGCCTGCTGTCTTTAATCCATAAACGGACGGGTGAATGGCCCCAGGCCGTAGAAATCTGGGAAGAGATGATCGCCCAGGCCCCTGACGATGTTTTTGCCCTCGTCGAGCTGGCCAAGTGGCATGAACATCGGACCCGTGACTATGAACAGGCCCTGAATCTGGCCCGCCAGGCCCTGCACGTGCCGCCGCTACCGGTCCCGGAAGCGGAAAAGGAGATTCTTCTGCGCCGCATTGCCCGTCTGGAGCGCCGTATTGCTAAAGCCCGCCTTTCGTATTGACAGGAATTCATAATTCGGTGTACCCTCCCCCGTTAGTGCAGGTTCCATTGCGGCGACCAGGGGTTCGATGGCCGCCGGCTTTAACCATCTGATTTCTTTCCGTGCCCAAGAGGGTGCACGAGCAGGGCTAACCCCATGCAGGACCGTAAAATGACAGAACAGGAACTCCTCCAGGAGCTGGGGCAACTCCGGCAGCGATGCGCTGAATGGGAAAATCGGGCCGGGGAACTGGAGGAGTACTATCAGGCTCTGCGGAAAAAAGAAGAAAGATACCGAAGCTTTTATAAAAATGCCGTGGAGGGCTTTTTCCAGAGCACCCCGGAAGGAAGATTCCTCAACGTCAACCCCGCCTTTGCCCGCATGCTGGGCTATGACTCTCCCGAAGAAATGATCTCCACTATTGCCGACATTGAACGCCAATATTACGTCAACCCTGCCGACCGGGCCCGGTACATCAAACACATCGAAGAGGCGGGGTCTGTTACGAATTTTGAATTCAAGGCCCGCCGCCAGGACGGTTCGGAAATCTGGGTCTCCAACAGCACCCATTCCGTTTATGATCGTGACGGCGGCATCCTCTATTACGAAGGGGTTGTCGAGAATATTACGAAAAGCAAGGAGGTGGAAGAAGCCCTCCGGGAATCGGAACGACGCCTCGCCGATATAATTGAGTTTCTTCCCGACGCCACGCTGGCGATTGACCGGGAGGGACGGATTATCGCCTGGAACAAGGCAATTGAGGAGATGACCGGATTCAAGGCCGCCGATATGCTCGGGAAGGGGGATTACGAATACGCCCTGCCCTTTTACGGCAAGCGGCGGCCGATTCTCATCGACTTCGTTTCCAACTGGGATGAGGAGATGGAGAAGCAGTACAGCTTCGTCCACAAATTCGGCGACGTCCTCGTAACGGAGACAAATGTGCCCTTTGTCCGGGGTCGGAACCGCATCCTCTCGGGTAGGGCCGTCCCCCTTTACGACGGCAGCGGTCAAGTCATCGGCGCCATTGAGTCCATTCGGGATATGACGGAACGAAAGGCAATGGAAGAGGAGTTGCGAAAAAGCGAAGAGAAATACCGGAATATTCTGGAAAAAATGGAAGAGGTATATTTTGAAGTCGATCTCAAAGGGAGATTGACATTTTTTAATGACGCGGCCTGCACCGTGACGGGGTATTCCCGGGACGAGCTTATGGGCATGCATTTCAAGGAATACACGTCTCCGGAAACAAGCAAACGCATGTTTGCAGACTTTCAGGAGGAGTACTTCTCGGGAGAGCGGCGGGAGATCGTCGATTATGAAGTCATAACCAAAAGCGGCGGCACGCGCCTCATGCAGGTGAGCAGCAACCTGCTGCGGGACCAGGGCGGCACTCCCCTTGGTTTTCGCGCCCTCGCCCGGGATGTTACCAACCATCGGCGCCTGGAGTCCCAGCTTATTCAGGCTCAGAAGATGGAGGCCGTGGGTACCCTAGCAGGAGGAATTGCCCATGATTTCAACAATCTTCTCATGGGAATCCAGGGATACACCTCCCTGATGTTACTGGATATGGCTACCTCCCATCCCTATTATGAGAAACTGAGGAGTGTCGAGGATCAGGTGCAAAGCGGCGCCGATCTGACCCGGCAACTGCTGGGCTTTGCCCAGGGGGGCCGGTACGAAGTGAAGCCCACCAACCTCAATGAGACCATCAAAAAGAGCTCCTCCATGTTCGGCAGGACAAAGAAGGAAATCACTATCCACAGGAAACTGAAGAAGGATCTCTGGACGGTGGAGGTGGACCAGGGGCAGATGGAACAGGTCTTCCTGAATCTCTATGTGAACGCCTGGCAGGCCATGCCGGGGG
>DMAT01000043.1 GCA_003451635.1 Syntrophus sp. (in: bacteria)
GATCTCCACATCGCCATCGCAAAGGATGCTTTCCTGGAGTTTTTGACATATCCGGTGGTTAGTATCGTTGTCAATGCGCCCCGCCCGCCGGTCCACAATAATACCGTCGCTGTTTATCGTTGCAAAGTTGATGCGGATCAGGAGATCCTTTTCCGTCATGGGAAAGTCTATTCCCGCCCCTTCCAGAATTCCCCGGCCGATATTGTTCTTTACCGGATCATATCCGAAAAGGGCGAAATGGGCGGGCCCGCTCCCCGGGGTAATCCCATAGCCAACTGGGTCCAGAAGGCCGCAAACCCCTTTCTTAGCCAATGCGTCCAGATTGGGGGTCTGCGCCGTTTCCAGCTCGGTCATTCCTTCCGGACCAGGCAGACCGCCGAGACCATCCATGATAAGAAATATGATCTTGGTTGTGTTTGGTATGGCCAAGGTGTCGATCAATTCCGGATGCATAATAATTCTCCCTCATTTAAAAATTTAAAGGGGGCGGGTTGATAACAACCCCGCCCCCAAGTTAATGTCAACCTTCGTCCCCTGAACTACATGAAACTTTCTTCAGGAATGTCGATAGAGCTGCGGTCGCCGCACTTCATAGACTTCTCATATCCAAAGATATCGGTAACATGATTCATGACATAGAACTTGGCGCTGGCGATTTTGCCCTTGTAGAAATTGGCATCGAAGTGGCCGTCACCCAGTTCTTTGAGCTTCGCCGCCGCCAGGATGGCCTGGTCGAGCAACAGCTTGCCGCAGTATACTCTTGCGCCTGCATGCATGGTCCGGGTAGCAAAGAGCTGTTTCATCTGCCTATCGCCAGTCGTCCAGGCCGCATTCATGTCGACAATATCTTTAAAAGCAACCATGGCATCCGCCATCATTGCAAATTCCGCCGCAAGTTCGTCTGTCTTCTTGCTGGCGACGAATTCGTCGATTTCTGCCACCCATCTCTGGAACGGTGCGCCGTCCTTCATGGTGAACTTGCGGCCTGTATAGTCCTGGGCCTGGATGAAGTTTGTGCCTTCCCATATACCGTAGATCACGACGTCCCGGTAAAGTTCCGCCGCGGCATACTCTTCCATGAAGCCGTAGCCGCCGTGGCATTGGATCGCCTCCTCGGTTGTACGCCTGGCCATGTCGGACGCATAGGCCTTGCACAGGGGGTTGTTGATTGAAAACATATCGTCGTAATAGGCCCTCTCTTCCGGCGTGGCGGCATCCATAGACAGGTCGCGGTAGAGATAGGACTGATAAATCAACGCTCGGCAGGCCTCCATAATGGATTTCTGGAACAACAGCATGCGGCGGACGTCTTCGTGCTCAATGATCCTGACGCTGGGTCCTTTGGGATTGGTGGAATGTTTGCTCTGCACCCGGACCTTCGTATAATCCAGAGCTGCATAATAGGCTGCGCCAATGCATCCCAGGGAGAATAATCCGGTGTTCAGACGTTCTTCGTTCATATACGCGAACATCTGCTTCATACCTACGGCTTTGCCGTCTACCACTTCTTTTTCGCCTACCATCCAGCCGTAACAGTTATTGTTTTCACCCATGGCCAGGGTGCAGGTAGAAGAACCGTGGATGCCAAGTTTGTGCTCAATATTCATGGTGGTGACATCATTCCAGGCGCCCACCGAGCCATCCTCGTTGACCCAGAACTTGGGCACCAGGAAGAGGGAAATGCCGGCAGTCCCTTCTTTGGCGCCAGGGGTCTTGGCCAGCATCAGGTGGATAATGTTTTCCGCCAGGTCATGGTCTCCGGAGGTGATGAAGCATTTCGTACCTGTGAGCTTATACTTGCCGGGTGTGTCGGTGGGGAATGCCTTGCTTTGGACCGCGCCAACCTCGGAGCCTGCGCCCGGTTCGGTCAGGCCCATGGTACCGCACCATTCACCGGATATCATCTTGGGCATGAACAGGTCCTGTTGTTTTTGGGTGCCATATTCCTGGAGCACGGTGATAGCACCCTGGGTCAGACACCAGAACATGACGATCGACGGTGATGCGGCAGTCTGCATTTCCAGAATCGGAGCGTACCAAGTCAGCGGTATTTTACCTTCGCCGCGGAAACCAAACTGCTGTGCTATCGACGCATCCTGGACGGCTTTATAGACTTTCTTGAATGAGTCAGGGGTGACAACCGCGTGTTCATTACCGCCCACATACTTCGCGCCTGGTTCATCGGCATCTTTGTTGGCCGGACACATCACGTCGCGGCAGACTTTATTGTTAACATCGAGGAAATTATCGATATCGTCAATCCCGTAGAATTCTTTGTAAGCGTCAAGGTTCAGGAGCTTATCCATGCCGAGCCATTCTTTAATCTGGAACGTAATGTCGCGCGTTTGATACAACCAAGTAGAATGTGCCATTTCCAATCCCTCCTAATATTTGTTTAACTGACTATTACGATGCCATCCAGCGAGGAAGTGTTTCATGCCGATCTTTCGGGGAAAGGATAACGCCCCCTCTCATCGAGAGGAGAGCGTCATGCCCCTTCGCCTGTTAACAACCCTTAAAATTTGCCTTCCGCTTTTCCAGGAACGCTTTCATCCCCTCTTTCTGGTCGTCGGTGCTGAAACACTGGGCGCAGCATTCAACTTCCAGCTTGTTCGCGTTATCCAGGGCCAGATCATAGCCATAAACGATGGAGTGTTTCGCCATTTTCAGGGCAAAACCGGGCAGTCCGGCCAATTTGGCGGCAAATTTCTTTGTTTCCGCCATGAGTTCATCCGCCGGGAATATCTTGTTGACCAACCCGACTTCATAGGCCCGCTGGGCGTCAAGCTGGCCGCCCCCCATGATGATTTCCTTGGCCCTGCCGACGCCGATAAGGCGCGGCAGGCGCTGCGTCCCACCCCAGCCCGGAATCAGGCCAATGAGAATCTCGGGCTGACCAAAACGGGCCTTGTCGGAAGCAAAGCGCATGTCACAGGCCATCGCGATCTCCGTACCACCGCCCAGGGCAAAGCCGTTGACCGCCGCGATGGATGGCTTCGCCATCGTCTCGATGAGGCGCAGGGTGGCATGGCCCAGTTCCATGAATTCCATGGCCTGCTGGGGCCGCATCTCCTGCATTTCGGAAATGTCCGCTCCGGCCACGAAGGCCTTGTCTCCGGCGCCGGTCAGGATGATCGCCTTGATGGCCGCATCTGTCTGACAGCGCATGGCCGCATCGTAGAGCTCCTTCATGGTGACGGAGTTCATCGCGTTTAGGGCCTTGGGTCGGTTAAAAGTAATTGTCGCTACCCCGCTTTCCACATCAAATAAGAGATTCTGATATTCCATCAATTCATACCCCCTTTTATCTATGCATCCCGAAAGATGCGAATTCCCCTATTTCTGGCTGTAATCGTAAACGCCTCTGCCGACTTTCCGGCCAAGCCAGCCGGCATCGACATATTTCTTCAGGAGCGGCGAGGGACGGTACTTGGAATCGCCGAAACCCTTGTGGAGAACGTCCATGATGGCCCAGCAAGTATCAAGACCGATAAGGTCGGCCAGGGCCAGAGGACCCATGGGGTGATTCATGCCGAGGATCATGATATCGTCGATGGCCTTGGGAGTGCCCACACCTTCCATCAGGGCGCAGAAGGCCTCGTTGATCATGGGCATGAGAATACGGTTGGAAATAAATCCTGGGAAGTCGTTGCATTCCACGGGAACTTTGCCGAACTGCTTGGTGAGGCTCTCCGTCAGGTCATAGGTCGCCTGGGAAGTCGCCAGTCCCCGGATGATCTCTACGAGTCTCATAACCGGGACGGGGTTCATGAAGTGCATACCAATGACCTTGTCCGCACGCTTGGTAGCGCCGGCAATGCGGGTAATGGGAATGGACGAGGTATTGGTGGCCAGGATGACATCGGGTTTGCAGAACTCGTCGAGTTTCCTGAAGATGCCGAGCTTCAGATCTTCTCTCTCCACAGCCGCCTCGACAACAAAATCAGCGCCCTTCATGTCTTCGAGGTTAGTGCTTTTCTTGATCCGGCTGAGAATCTCCGTCTTCTTATCTGCGGTGATCTTTTCTTTGGCCACCAGCCGGTCGAGGTTCTTCGCGATGGTGTCGTAGCCTCTATCCACAAACTGGTCTGAAATGTCGTTCATGATGACATTCAAGCCCCCGGGATAGGCCGCCACCTGGGCGATTCCGTTTCCCATCTGTCCGGCGCCAATAACGCCAAAGGTTTTTACTGCCATGTTCAACCCTCCTTATGAGATTATTGTTCATGAAGGGGCGACCCGAAAAGGCGCCGCCCCGATCATACCAACTTGATTAGACAGCCTCGAGGATAATGGACATCCCCTGACCGCCGCCGATGCACAGGGAGGCCAGACCCAGGTTCACGCCCTTCTTCTTCATCTGCATGGCCAGGGTATAGGTGATCCTGGCGCCGGTGTTGCCAATGGGGTGACCGATGGAGATCCCGCTGCCGTTGAGATTGCACTTGTCGAGATCAACATCAAGTTCCTTGATGCAGCCCAGGGCCTGAACCGCAAAGGCCTCATTGAGCTCGATGAGCCCGATGTCCTTCATCGTGACGCCGAGTTGCTTAAACAGCTTACGCGTTGCCGGAATGGGACCGAGACCCATGTATGCCGGATCGAGACCGCCGGTAGCATAACCCTTGATCTTCGCCAGTGGTTTCAGACCCAGTTCTTTGGCCTTTTCGGCGCTCATGATAACCACTGCCGTGGCGCCGTCATTGATGCCCGAGGCGTTTCCTGCTGTAACGGTGCCGTCCTTCTTGAATACGGGTGAGAGTTTTGCCATTTTTTCGAGGGTCGTATCCATGGGACGCTCGTCCACGGCAAAGACCTTGGGATCGCCCTTCCGCTGAGGAATGACGACGGGAACGATTTCGTCGGCAACAGCGCCACTGGCGATAGCCGCCCGCGCCCTTCTGTGACTCTCATAGGCGATCTGATCCTGCTCGGCCCGGGTAATTCCGTACTTGGCGCCGATGGCTTCCGCCGTGTTCCCCATGTGGTAACTGTTGAATATTTCCCAGAGGCCGTCATGGACCAGCAGATCTGTTACCTTGCCGTAGGGCATACTCATTCGGTAACCCCAACGGGCGTCGGCCATGGCATAAGGCACGTTGCTCATGTTTTCCAGACCGCCGGCGATGATAATATCCGCATCACCAGCATTGATGGCCTGGGCAGCCAGGGCGATCGCCTTCATTCCTGATGCACATACTTTCTGAACCGTGAAAACATTCGTCTCCTCGGGAAGACCGGCAAAAATCGCCGACTGACGGGGGGGATTCTGACCCACACCTGCGTTCAGGACATTACCCATAATGACCTCGTCGAAATACACGGGGGTCAGGGAACTGTCGTAGGCATAGTATTTCTTCTGGACATCCGACATATCGAAATCTCCGAAGACGGTCGGCCGGGCCGCTTTAATGGCGTCCGTAATGACCGGGCGGAGACCTGCCCTGATAATGGCTTCCTTAATAACCAGCCTGCCCAACTCTACCACCGAGACGCCCTTCAGGGACCCGCCGAATTCACCGACGGCCGTCCTGGCGCCGCTTACAATAACCGCTTCTCTCATACTGCTACTTCTCCTTTCAAAAAAAATATATTCAAACTTATTTATCCACTCTGATCAGCATGGCGTCGCCCTGGGCGTGACCGGAACAGATACCGCACACGCCGATGCCGCCGCCTCGCCGCCGTAGTTCATAACCAAGGGTCATAAGAATCCGGGCCCCTGTCGCGCCGATGGGATGTCCATAGGCAATGGCGCTGCCATTGGGATTTACCTTTTTGTACATCTCTTCTTTGCTCATTCCCAAGATGGACCGAGCACTGACAATAGCCACGGCTGCGAAGGCCTCGTTGATTTCGATAACATCCAACTGATCGACGGTCATATCGTTCTGATCAAGAATCTTCTTGATGGAAAGTCCGGGCACCGTGGCGATATCCTTCGTCGGCTGGGAAACTTCGGCGTAATCCAGAATCGTGAAGAGGGGCTTCATGCCCAGCCTGTCCGCCATCTCCCTACTCATGAGCATGCAGACGTCTCCACCGTCGTTGACGCCGGGGGCGTTTCCCGCCGTTACGCTGCCAAGTTCTCCCGTCACGGTGCTCTTGTGATTGAAGACGGGGGGAAGCTTCGCCAGACCTTCGATCGTCGTCGCCGGCCTTGGTCCTTCATCCTTATCAAATATTGTGACCTCTTTCCCTTTTTTGATCTCCACGGGGAAAATCTCGTCATCCAGTTTTCCATCTTTCATCGCCTGCACGGCGCTGAGCTGGGATTTGAGGGCCCACTCATCCTGATCCTGGCGGGTGAAGCCGAACTCGTCGGCTGTCTCAGAGCCATGTATTGCCATGTGGCGGTTGTAGAAGGCGTCCCAGAGACCATCAAGAACCATTGCATCCACGAGCTTGCCATTCGGCAGGCCCATCCGGGAACCCCAGCGCATGTCGGGAAGGACATAAGGACAGTTGCTCATGCTCTCCTGACCGCCGGCAATAACAATTTCGGCCCGGCCGGTCTGAATCATCTGGACCGCCAGGTCAATGGTCTTTATCCCTGATGAACACACCTTGTTTACAGTAATGGAGGGAACGCTTTCCGGCACTCCCGCCAGCAGCGTCGCCTGACGACTCGGCACCTGCCCGCAGCCGGCCGGAACGACCTGACCCATGATGATATAATCTACATCCTCACCCTT
>DMAT01000209.1 GCA_003451635.1 Syntrophus sp. (in: bacteria)
TTCGAATTTCAGGATACCATCGTAGACATTACCGACTTCACCCTCAGCGCAGGATACGGTTGCCTCCTTGACGCCCTGGAGGGCCTTGGTGCCTTTCTCTGTGCCGACGATGCAGGGAACCCCGAGTTCACGACTTACGATGGCGGCATGACAGGTTCTGCCCCCTCTGTTTGTGACAATCGCTGCGGCGATTTTCATGACCGGTTCCCAATCCGGATCGGTCATATCCGTAACGAGGACCTCACCCTTTTTGAAGGTCATGATCTCGTTTACTGATTCGATAATATGTACTGGCCCCGCGCCGATCTTCGAACCTACCGCCGTTCCCTGTACCAGAGGGGGCTTATGCTCCATAAGGACATAGCTTTCCAGAACGTTGGCATCCTTCTGGGACTGGACTGTTTCCGGTCGGGCCTGGAGAATGAAGAGTTCTCCAGTCCGTCCGTCTTTTCCCCACTCAATATCCATGGGCTTAAAATAGCCGGCCTCCTGCGAGTAGTGATCTTCGATAATCGTTGTCCAGCGGGCCAACTTTAGAATCTCATCTTCGTTAAGACAAAACCTGCGCCGTTCTTCGATGGGCACGGACACAGTATCCGTAGCCTCTCCTCCCTTGCCGTCGGCATAGACCATCTTGAACTCTTTCGTGCCCAGTTTTTTCTGGACAATGGGACGGTGACCCTGCTTCAAGGTGGGCTTGAATACAAAGAATTCATCAGGATTCACCGTACCCTGTACCACTGTNNGCGGCGGTGATGAGGATGGCATCCTTGAAGCCCGATTCCGTATCGATGGAGAAGATGACGCCCGATGAGGCGAGATCGGACCGTACCATTTTCTGGACACCGATGGAGAGGGCGATAGACATATGATCGAAGCCCTTGTCAAAACGGTAGGAGATAGCCCGGTCTGTGAAGAGGGAAGCAAAGCAATGCTTACAGGCTTCAAGGAGGGCCTCTTCCCCTGTGATATTCAGATATGTTTCCTGCTGGCCGGCAAAGCTTGCATCGGGAAGGTCCTCCGCAGTTGCCGAACTCCTCACGGCCACGTCGGTGTTTTCCCCGTATTCGTCACATAGCTTCTTGTAGGCTTCGCTAATAGCCGCTTTCAAGTCTTTCGGGAAGGGGGCGTTGTAGATGAGTTCGCGGACTTTTCGGCCCCTGTCCTTGAGATTCTGGAGATCGTGAGTATCCAGATCAGATAAGACGGCCTTGATCTGGTCACGAATTCCCGCGGACTCGAGAAGGTAACGATAGGCAAAGGCGGTAATGGCGTATCCATCGGGAATGCTCACACCTTTGGGGATCAATTCCCTGCGCATTTCCCCGAGGGAGGCATTTTTCCCGCCCACCTGCGGGATATCAGCGAGTTGCAGTTCATCGAACCAAAGGACTAACTTGTTGTCATTCATGGGATTCCTCCTGTGGGTAGTTGTTTTTTTATGGAAGGATCATTGCACTGGTCCGTCTATCAGTTATAAAATCCGAAGTCAAATAGAAAGATTCGAGGTGAGTCATTACGAGGGAAAAAAAAGAGGCCGGATTGAATCCGGCCTCTTTATGGTTCAAGGATTATTTGTCTTCTTCATCATCATCGTAGAAAGGACCTTCTCCCTGGGCGTCGGGTGGAACCTCTGCCGCTATGGATCGAGCGATGCCCTTTGATAACAGGGCGGCAATCCCGAAGAGGATGATAATGGAAATTACCAGGATTAGGATGATCGTTGTCGACCATGCCTTCGCTTCCTTATCGATATTCTGCGTTGCCTTGGCGGCAACTTCACTGAATTTTTCCACATCCACACCCATGCCGATCCAGCCGAATCCAGCCGGGGCGGGAGAATCCTGAGTGTAGAATTTAATGGGTGCATAGGCCACGAGCTTCGTGTGTCCGCCAAACTTATAAGTTTTGATGCCCGATTTTCCTGCTGCCGCATCCTTGGCGATCAGAGGTAGATTGGGATCAACAAAACCCATGAGGTTCAGGTTCAGCACTTCTTCGCCCTTCTTTGTCAACTCTGCAGAAGTCTGTTCCGTAAGCGGTTGCACCGGTCGGCCATCTGCATAAAGCCCCTCGATATGATAGTCGTTGGGATGGGAAATCATGAGCCCCCGGTTATCAACCATGTAGGCATAGTTTCCCGTGGATGCATCCGCTTCGAACACCGGCGCCGACTGGGTCGGAATCACATGATCCGTGTATGCGCCGAGATGACGGTAGTCAAGGGCCAGTTGCACGATACCTTGAAGACCTTCCTTACCATAAACGGGGGTAGCGAATCGGATAACACCGGAGAAACGCTTTCCCTTCTCAAAATCCGCACGGTTGACATACCAGCCTGTTACGGGGGAGACGAAGACATCGCCCTTGTTAATGGCTTTTGCCGAGGCAAAGTATGTTTCTGATTTGTAGGTTGTATTCGCCGGAATACTCACATTGGTGAGTTTTGCTTTGGAGGCGATTTCTCCATTGGTAATCTTGATCACCTCATTGCCATTCTTGTCAATGAACGTCATTTCCGTATAAATGGGGGCGGAGACCTGTTTTAGCTTGTCTCCTTCCTTAATCCAGATGTTCCTGCGATTTTCATTGACAAATTGCTTGTATGCAGACTCAGTGGCCGGGATAATCGTGGCAACGAGTGCATCCTTCTTACGTTCCGTAAGGAAGTTTGTCACTTCGTCTGCAATGTTCATGGCACGTATCTTGATTTCTTCCTGAGATTTCTGGTCGAGAACGTTTACAGCCCGCTCTTTTACTGTAACCCCTAATTTGAAAATCCCATTGGCGATAAGAATCGCCATCAGTGATAAGGGGATTACGATAAGCAGGAAGAATACCCTCGCGACAGTGAAAAACTGCTTATCTTGTTTCTTCTCTGACATTCTATTTCCCCCTAACTGTAGTTCAATTTGAAGTTAATTTCATTTGTCGGATTAACCCAAAAAGTACTTTACGTAGGGGTTGGCATAGAGAAGAACCAGCGCAACAACCAGCGCATAAATACAAACGGATTCCGCCATGGCCATGCCGACGAGCATAACGGTCATGATCTTTCCCTGAACCCCGGGGTTTCTTCCGACGGCCTGACATGCACCATTAGCGGCATTACCAATGCCTGCGCCTGCGC
>DMAT01000362.1 GCA_003451635.1 Syntrophus sp. (in: bacteria)
TCCACGAGGGCCTTGACATTGTCCCCGATGCAGTCCGGGGCCATGACGACTTCCTTGTGGAGAAGCCGGGAAAGCCTTTTGGCTACGGGACAGAGACTGAATTCCGGCTTTACCTTCCCCTTCGGGCGACCCAGGTGGGAGATGATGATGATCCTGGCCCCGGCGTCGAGGGCGTAATTGATCGTTGGCAGGGTCGCCCGGATCCGGCTGTCATCGGTGATATTCTGGGAGCTGTCGAGGGGCACGTTGTAGTCGAAACGGAACAATACTTTTTTGTCTTTCAGGCTGAATTGGTCGATAAATATCATTGATCCTCCTTGCATCTTTTTGTCAAACAGGATATGATGCGTCCCGGTTAAGACAAAAAGGTTTTAAAATACAATAGGTTAGCTAACAAAACGGCAAGGATTCCGGAATTTTTCGCTGCGTCGGTTCACCGAATTAGCAATCCCATAGGAAAACCTTACGGGAGGCTTATTTACATGAGAAGGCCGACCCGGTCAAGACAGAATTGAATTCAATGTACATAACGTACGAGAATAAATAGGAGATAAGGAGAGTGTAGGTTTATGGCGAAAGAACAAGGAAAAGGAATGACGGAAGAGAAGATCCGTGTATTCGAGGCCCGCAGAGAAGCCCTGAAATCAATGGGCGGAGAGAAAATGATTGCCAAACAGCACGAACTGGGCAAGATGACGGCCCGTGAGCGGCTGGCGATGTTTTATGATGAAGGGACCTTCCAGGAAGTCCAGTTGTTTGTGAAGCACCGCTCCACCCTGTTTGGTCTGGACAAAAAGGAAATCAACGCTGACGGCGTCATCGTTGGTTTCGGCAAGGTCAACGGCCGGACCGTGTTTGCGGCGGCCCAGGATTTTACCAGCCAGGGCGGGAGCCTCGGGGAGATGCACTCCAAAAAGATCTGGAAGATCATGGATATGGCCCTCGACGCGAAAAAACCCTTCGTGTCCATGAATGATTCCGGCGGCGCCCGGATCCAGGAAGGCGTGCCGGCCCTGGAAGGCTACGGCGGCATTTTCTACCGCAACACCATCGGCTCGGGATACATCCCCCAGATCACCGCCATCATGGGACCCACCGCCGGCGGCGCTGTTTATTCCCCCGCCCTTACGGACTGGGTATTCATGGTCAAGAAGAGCTCTTATATGTATATCACGGGTCCCGACGTCATCAAAGCCGTCATCGGCGAAGAAGTGACCCATGACGATCTGGGCGGCGCCGTGGCCCATGCCACCAAGAGCGGCGTCTGCCATTTCGCTACGGAAAACGACACAGACTGCATTAACAAACTAAAGATGCTCCTTTCTTACCTGCCCGACAGTTGCCACAGCCCACAGCCCATCATTGCCTGCACGGACAGCGCCGATCGGGATTGCCCGGAGCTCGATACGATCATCCCCGACCGGGCTTCCCGGGGTTACGACATGAAGCAGGTGGTCATGGCCGTAGCGGACAACAACGAAATATTCGAACCCCACGAGCTGTGGGCGAAAAACATGTTCGTGGCCTTCATCCGCATCATGGGGCAGCCTGTCGGCGTTATCGCCAACAATCCCAAATTCGGGGCCGGCGTCCTCGACGTCAACGCCTCCGATAAGGCCTCCCGCTTCATCCGTTTCTGCGATGCCTTCAACATTCCCCTCCTCACCTTCTCCGATGTCCCCGGCTACATGCCCGGAACGGCTCAGGAATGGTCGGGCATCATCAGCCACGGGGCCAAGCTGCTCCACGCCTATGCCGAGGCAACAGTACCCAAGATCACCGTCGTGACGCGGAAGGACTACGGCGGCGCCTACATCGGCATGTGCAGCAAGCAGTTGGGGGCCGACTATGTCATGGCCTGGCCGTCTGCGGAAATCGCCGTCATGGGCGCCGAGGGGGCCTGCAATATCGTTTATCGCCGGGAGATCAACGAGGCCGCCGATCCCGCCGCCAAGCGGACGGAGCTGGTCGCCGCTTATGAGGAGCAGTTCAACAATCCTTATTTTGCCGCCTCCATGGGGATCATCGAAGAAGTCATCGCCCCCCGGGAAACCCGCAAACGCGTCGCCGCTATTCTTGACGCCCTGAAGGATAAAACGCAGGTCCGCCTGCCCAAGAAGCACAACAACATCCCGCTGTAAGAGGTCCTTTTCCAAGGACCGAGGGAATTGTAAAGCGCCAAAAATATTGGCTTGTAACACGATCAGTAAACAAAAGGGGCTGTCTTCCTGCTTGGGGGACAGCCCTCTTTTTTATTCCTAGAGGAACTTCGGGGGCAGGGCAGCGCCCCCTGCCAGGCCGAAACCAGGCAGGACGATCAGGGTCGAGGTCCCGTGGGCTACCACGCGGCCCTGGGCATCTTTTACCGTCGCCTCGGCGAGCCCCAGGGTCTTGCCCATCTTGATCCGCTTTCCCTCCGCTGTCAGCTTTCCCGTCTGGACGGGGGCCAGATAATTGACCTTCAGGTCCACCGTAGTGATTCCCGTCCCCTCCTCCAGTTCGCAGAAGGCGGACCAGAAGGACGCCGTATCGATGGCGGAGGCATAGACCCCGCCGTGAACGTATCCAAAGGCCTGCAAGTGTTCCGTATCCACGGCCAGATCAACAACGGCGCAGCCGATGCTCATCTCCCGGATCGTCATGGACAGATGTCGGAAAAAAGGACTGCCGCTGACTGTCTCCCGGATGGCCTGCACATAAGCCGGATTCAATTGTTTCAAAATTCCCCTCCTTGTCATGATTTGTCTGTGTGGAGTTCTTGTTTGTCATTTCTTCACGAGTTTAATTTCGAAGAGATGGGGCCACAGCTTCCCCGTGACGAAGAGGCGGTCCCCAACCGGGTCGTAGGCGATGCCGTTGAGGACGTCGACCCCGGAGCGGGCATCAAAGGACGTCAGGAGACCCTCCAAATCCACCCAGCCGGTCACGCCGCCGGTCCGGGGATTGATCATGGCAATCCGGTCCGTCGGCCAGACATTGGCATATATCGTCCCCCGGACGTATTCCAGTTCATTGAGCCCCGTCACGGACCCGCTGTCATCCCGGACCTGGATACTTCCCACTTCCCGGAGCGATTGGGGATCGAGAAAGTGGAGGGTCGCACTGCCGTCGCTGACAATGAGCCGCCGGCCGTCGTGGGCAATCCCCCAGCCTTCATGGTCATAGGAGAAGGTCCGGAGGCGCCGGAAGCCGGCCCGGTCATAGATGAATCCCAACCGGTTGCGCCAGGTAAGCTGGATGATCCGATCTTTGAAGACGGTGATCCCTTCTCCGAAGTATCGGTTTTCCAGCGGATATTCCTGAATAATCCGGCCTGTCTTCACCTCCACCCGGCGTAGGGACGATCGTCCCTCCCGGCCGGTGCCCTCATAGAGATAACCGCCGGCAAAGGCCAGCCCCTGGGTGTAGGCGCCGCGATCGTGGGGATATACCTGAACAATCCGGTAACCATAGGCTGGAATCGGTCCGACGGGCTTTCCGGGTTCGGCGTAAACAGTTGGGGAAGTTGGAAAAATCAGGGATAATAAAAAAAGCAGTATTCGGATCATATCGTCATTCGCGCTGTTAACATTCGCCTTGAGATTTAAACGCTGCTGTGTTAATGCCCGCCTCATGGAGATAATAACCAACGATACAACTCCCTGCGGGCGTTGCGGCAAACTGCCCGCAGTGATTTACTGCGACGGCTGCCAAGTCGCTTTATGCATGGAGTGCCGGACCTTTGACCTCTGGGGTTACGGATGCGGTCATGTGGATCCCAAGGCTTTCTGCAGCAGTTGCTTACATGACCCTGCCGTAAATCCCTACAGTGGCTTGCCGAGCGAGTAGTTGTTATGAACCAAGCTTGCGGCGTCTGTGGCCGTGATACCGTTTTTACCACCTGCGCCGATTGCCGGATGCAACTGTGTGATCGTTGCGCCCGCTTCGAATTGCTGGCAGAAGGTTGCGGAACCGTGGTACCTGCCTATTTCTGCCCCTCCTGTGTGAGCAACCCTCTCGCCAATCCCAACGCCATCTTCTGGCAGATGAAAGAGGGAAAATAGCCGGTTCGCCCCTTATTCCTCGTAGGGCAGGGATTCCCGGATTGGTGCGGGGATACGGCCGTAGCGGCCTTCGAATTCCTCCAGAAATGCCCGCCTCCCCCGGAAAAAGTCTTCCACCCGCCGCCGCGTTGTCTCCGGATCTTTAAAAAGCCGGTGGGCATTCATTTCATCGAGATTAGCCCGGTCGCACTTGATGGGGTAGCGATATCCCAGGCAGTCCCGGTCCTGGCTGAAACGCAATTGGCCCCGGACAAGGTCGTTGTATGCGGCCAGAGACTGGCGCAGGGTCACCTTCGTCTCTGTCGGTCCGATGCTCCCCGTATTGGCCAGGTAACACTGGATGCCGTTTTTCTTCACGATGTCATGGAAAATGAGGGCGTGTTCAAGGCGGTCCCCGGCGATGAAAGGGTCGAGGAAGACGACGCGCTTGACCTTTCCCGCCTCTTCAGGGTTTCCCCCCGTACTTTCGATCGACTCCCCGTATATAAACTGCATCGTTGCCTGTTCCGGCGTGAGGCGGCTGATAACGTTGGCGAGGGGGTTCCTTGTCAACATGATGATATAATGTATTTTATCGGCCCGCAGACTCTGGGAGGCTATTTCCAGGTGGTCCCTGGTGACAATGGCCCGGCCGTTGCCAGTCTTCGTAATATCGCGGAAATCGGGGATATAGGGATATTTGGTGATGGCGACGTTTTCCAGGAAGGCGTCCCGGGATTCCGCCGCCCGGAGGATCTCCGGCTGGCTCTCGTCCAGACCCTCGGTCTTCACGTAAAGGCCGCCAATCTCAAAGGCCGCATAACTGCCGTCGAAGCCCAGCGTCCCCCCGTCGTCGCCGATCATCTCCGAGCCTTCCTTGGGCAGTTTGGCGAATTTCCGGCAGAGGGTCGTCGTCTTCCCCGTGGCCGTAAGGCCGGAGATGGCGGTCACGATTTCTTTTAGCTCCGGGCGTTCCGTTTCCGGATCGTAGATCCACAGATAATCCCGCCGCGCCCCGGTGTGGAGGAAAATCCCTGTTTTATCGATGGCCTTGACGCGCCAGTCTTCGAACTGGAAGACCCCTTTCTTTCCTTCACCTAGATAAATGGTGTTCCGGCAGATCTTGACCTGCTCCCCCCGCCGGCTTCCCATGGCGAGGCGGACGGTAATATCCTTGTCCACCAGTTTCTTCTTCTTGTTGAACTCGAAGGCCTCGTCGGTGAAGTAGATAATTGTGTAGGTCGGTTCTTCCACGGTCCAGGCCGCCGGTTGGTCGAAGAGCAGCTTCAGCCCGTAGGCGATCTGAGCGTATTGTTCGGGGATCAGAAAACGGGCGGTGACGCCGTCCCGTCCGTCGCCGATGATTGTATCGAGGGCGATAATCCGCTCCCCGGCCAGGACTGCGACGGCCTGCTGGGCCAGGGCCTCCTCGGCCTCGCCAAAGGGATGATCGACACTGTTGCGGGTATGGGGGGCGGAACGGGACATGGGCTCCGAGTCGGCGGCGACGGAACCGAACTGGGTCTGGATGACCCCCTCCTGGCGAAGGGCAATTTGCTTGAGTTCGTCCAGGGAACGCCCCTTGATAAGGCGCTTCGACTGGAGGGCCTCCGCATAGATCTGCCGGGCGGCGCGATTAAAGGCATCCATGGTTTGAATCTCCTTAGAAACTATATAGAGATCGCAAGGCGGCCTGTCAAGGTGGAAAAGACGTCTTATGTCTTATCCGAACAACCAACGCTGTGATGGATCGCCGTCATGATCGTCTCTCTCACCCTTGTAAAAAAGTTACTTTGTGTGTAAGAAGATTAACCATGCACGCAAGATTTTCGCAGAAAACCCTTAGTATCGCCCGAGCCCTCATCGAATCGGTCCATGACGGGATGTACATCGCCGATCACGAGGGATACTACATTATGGCCAACGAGGCCTTCGAGCGGATCACGGGCATTAACCGCCAGGAGATGGTAGGCCGCCATACCCAGTACATGATCGATAACAACTGGGTGCCCCGGGCGGTGAACCTTGAGGTAATCAAGGATTTTCAGACCCGTAGCCGCATCGTCCAGTATCCCAGCGGCCGGCAGCTTCTCGTCACGGCGGCGATGCTCTGGCGGGACAACGGCATCCCGGCGGCCGTCGTCAGCACCCTCCGGGACCTTACGGAACTCAACCTGACCAATGAGGAGTTGAAGAACTCCCAGGTAATGATCGAGCGTTTCAAGAAGCGGATTGAGTACCTTGAAGAAACCCTCGGGAGCACCAATAAATTTTTCATCGGCCAGAGCACCGATTTCCGGCGCACCCTTTCCCTGGCGAAGAAAGTAGCGGGCTCCGACGCCACGATCATGATCACGGGGCCTTCCGGCGTCGGTAAGGACGTCCTGGCCCAGTTCATCCACTACCAGAGCCGCCGCAAGAATAGCGGGTCCTTTGTGAAAGTCGATTGCGCGGCCCTCCCCGCCAACCTCCTTGAGTCAGAGCTCTTCGGTTACGATAAGGGGGCCTTCACCGACGCCCGGACCCAGGGCAAACAGGGGATGTTTGAGCTGGCCAACGGCGGCACCCTTTTTCTGGACGAGA
>DMAT01000017.1 GCA_003451635.1 Syntrophus sp. (in: bacteria)
GGAGGCCCACCAGTGACCTTGGCACTTCCGCACTGAAAAACAATGCCTAATTTTATTTGTTAGCTCAAAGATTCAGAAGCCGTTAAGAGCTATTATTTCCTATACATAATCGGGATGGTCCGTCTGTTCCACGGATCTGTCCAGCAACTGAACAAATACTTCCTCGCCCATCCGGAATGATGTCATCTGTTCCGGCAGGACGATGAGTCCATTGGCTAGGACCATGGATTTCAGTATCCCCGATCCCTGTTCCCCCGTCGATCTTACATAATAACGCCCTGCTTCTGAGCGGACCTGGCCGCGCATAAAATAGCGCATTCCCTCTCTTTTCTCAAGATCCCCTTCCAGGATGGCCCGAATCATTTTCCGGTAAAGATTCTTATGTCCCATCATTTTAAGTATGGTCGGACGGACGAACTGTTCGAAGGAAATCATGGAAGAGACAGGATTTCCCGGCAGTCCGAATACCGGAACGCCCTGAATGGACCCGAAGGCCAGAGGTTTGCCGGGACGCATCGCCACCTGCCAGAATTGCATGGCGTTGCCCACTTCTTTCATGATGTCCTTGACGAGGTCATAATCCCCGACGGAAACGCCGCCCGACGAGATGATCAGGTCCGCCCGGGTAGCCGCCCGGAATTTCTCGATCAGGTTTTCCCGCCGGTCTTTCACGATTCCCAATTGCAGGACGGCGGCGCCGCTTTCAATAACCTGGGCGGCGGTGGCGTAGCTGTTGCTGCTGATAATCTTCCAGGAAGAAGGCGGTTCGTCGATATCGACGAGTTCGTCGCCCGTGGCCAGGATCGCCACCAGCGGTCGCTGATAGACAGAGACGAAGGAGCGTCCCAGGGCGGCCAGCATCCCTACTTCTGCGGGACGAATGACAGACCCGCTGAAGACAACCGTTTCGCCCTCCTGGACATCCTCACCGGCAAGGCGAATGTCCAATCCCTTTGATGCTTCGACGTGGATATGGACCTGATGGCCGTCCTTTTGGGTGTCTTCCATGCGGACAACGGCGTCGGCCCCCTCTGGGAGGGGAGCGCCGGTCATAATCCGGGCGGCCTGACCTGATCCAAGGGCCTTTTGGGGGACTGTTCCTGCCGGTATGTCTTCAATGACTTCAAGAATTACGGGACTTGTGCCTTTCGCCCCCCCCGTATCGCGGGCGCGGACGGCGTAACCGTCCATGGCGGAATTGTTTGTCGGCGGCAGGTGACGTGGGGCGACGATATCCTCGCCCAGAACCCGTCCCAGGGACGCCAGGATGTTCACTTTCTCCACAGGAAGCGGGATGACGTTAGCGAGAATGGTCTTCAAGGCTTCATCAACACGGATCATGACGAAGTAACTATATGAAAAGGGAGGTCTTGTCAACCATTACCCATGTTTGCCCTTGAAGAAAAGCCGTTTATATTATAGGAAGACCACCTTGGCATACAAAACGATAGTCGGGACTGTGCATATGTATAAAAAAGAGATCCAGGGTAAGATCCGCAAACTCCTCGCAGAAAGAAAGGCGATTCTCCTTGCCCATTACTATCAGCGTGATGAAGTGCAGGAGATTGCCGATTATCTGGGCGACTCCCTGGGCTTGAGCATGGAGGCGGCCAAGACGGATGCCGCGGTGATTGTCTTTGCCGGGGTGCATTTCATGGCGGAAAGCGCTTCCATCCTTTCTCCGGAGAAAACGGTTCTCCTGCCCCGGGCCGACGCCGGCTGTCCCCTCGCCGACATGATCGCGGTCGAGCAACTCCTGGCGGCAAAGCGGCAATATCCCGACGCCACGGTGGTTACGTACATCAATTCCTCAGCGGAAATCAAAGCCCACAGCGATATCTGCTGCACCTCCGCCAACGCCCTGAAAGTGGTTCAATCGATTCCGGGGGAGGGACCGGTCCTGATGATTCCCGATGGCAATCTGGCCCGCTATGTCGCAGCGCGGACAAAAAAGACGATCATCCCTTGGGGAGGATTTTGTCCGATCCATCACCACCTGACGGCAGCGCAAGTCAGCCGTATCAAGGCAATCCATCCCGATGCCGTTTTTGCCGCCCATCCCGAATGCACCCTTGAGGTATTGGCCCTTGCCGACTTTGTCGGCAGTACCACTGCCATTCTCAATTATGCCGGGGAACCTCAGGTCCGCAAATTGATCGTCGGCACGGAAAGAGGCATCTTCTGGCAACTTCAGAGCCGCTACCCGGAAAAAGTCTTTATCCCCGCCTCGGAAGAGATGCTCTGCGAAGACATGAAACGCACCACCCTTGAAGACATCCTGGCTTCCCTGACGGAGATGAAGCACATCGTCAAGGTTCCCGAAGCAGTGAGAATTCCCGCCAAACGATCCCTCGACAGAATGCTGGAGCTGTCTTGATTTCCTGAGATGAAAAAGATAATACGCCAGGCGATAAAGAGTCCCGATCCGGCCTTGGCGGACCTGCTGAATCGGATCGGTCAAGGAGACAAGTCCATTCCCGTCCATGGTTTGGAAGGGGCGGCGAAGTCCTTTTTAATGGCCCTGCTGCACCGACAAACTCCCGGACCCCTGTTGATAATTACCACTACGGAGAAGGAAGCGAAGCAATGCTGCCGCGATCTGTCCTTTTTTTCCGGGGCCGGTAAAGCGTTTCTCTATCCTCCCTGGGAGGTTGTTTCGACGGATCTCTTTGCCTGGCAACGGGAAGTGGAATTGTCGCGAAGTGAGGTTCTCTGCCGCCTCCTGGTCGAGGAGCCCGTCATGGTCGTTGTTCCGGTGAAGGCCCTCCTCCAGAAAGTAGCGCCTAAAAAGATTCTTGCCGCTTATATCCGTCCCGTCGCGATAGGGGATTTCGTCGACCGGGACGAATGGGTTCTTCAACTCCTCCAGGGTGGCTATCACCGCGTTTCCCTTGTGGAAGGGAAGGGTGAATTCGCTGTCCGCGGCCATGTCGTCGATCTCTTTCCCCCGATGGCAACTCAACCCCTCCGTCTCGAATTTGTCGGGGATGAAATCGAATCCATCCGGCAATTCGACCCCGTGTCCCAACGATCAAAAAAAGAAGTGGTAGAATTTCTATTGACGCCGGCCAGAGAAATCGTCATGACCGCAGATCGTCAAAGCCTCGGGATCCAGCATATCAAGGCCCGGGCCAACGACCTGGGGCTGTCCCGCCTGTTGCGGGACCGGCTGGCAGAGCGGATGGCCAATGGCCTGACTATGTCCATCAACCCCCTGCTCCTCCCTCTCTTCTACGATGATACGGAGCAGCCAGGTTTTCTCCTGGATTACTTTTCCCCCGAAGGATTGCTGATATTTGACGATACCATGGCGATCGGACGTTCTAGGGAGGGTCTTGAGAACGAGATCGACCGACTCCTCATGAAGGCCCATCAAGAGGAGAGGTTTTATCTGGAAAGGGAGGCCCACTATTGGACGGGCGACGTCCTTACTGAAACAACGGCAAGTTGCCAGAGCCTTCATTTCGATAACCTGGCCCTCGGTATTGACCCGGATGGCGTGGCCTTTAACATATCGAGTGATACGGGAGTCAAATCCGGGCTTCAGGTACAGGATGATGCAGGAGAGATCCTTTTTCCCCTTGCCGAGCGGATCAGGGAATGGATTCGGGATGCTTATCAAGTGTTTTTCCTCTGTAGCGGTTCCGGGGGTCGGCAACGCATGGTTCAGCTCTGCGAAGCGTATCAACTTCCCTATGATCTCCTGCCTGTCGATCAGCCTTTCTTAGAGAGTCTTTCCCTGTCAACGGGTCAGGGCGGTCTCGGCATCTGTGAAGGCAGGATTTCCGGCGGGCTTGTTTACGAGGCCCTGCGCCTCGTCCTAATTTCCGACGAGGAGATCTACGGGCAGAAGATTGCCATCCGGCGTGCACGGCCTACACGGGAAGGCTACTTCCTCAAATCCTTCGGAGAGCTCAGGGAAGGGAACTATGTCGTCCACAAGGAGCACGGCATCGGTCTGTACCGGGGTCTCCAGAAGATTGCCGTGGAAAGTATCGAGAACGACTTCCTGCTCATTGAATACCTCGATCAGGACAAGCTTTATATCCCCGTGGACCGTCTGGATCAGATCCAGCGCTATTTAGGACCCGAAGGGGCGGCGCCAAGAATAGACAGGCTGGGCGGAACTTCCTGGGAAACGGTCAAGGAACGGGTGAAAAAATCCATCCGCGATGTGGCGGAGGAACTGATGGCCGTCTATGCCGCCCGGGAGGTCATGGACCGCCAATCCTTTTCACCGCCGGACCGGCTTTACAATGAATTCTGCGCCGTCTTTGAATACGAGGAGACCCCGGACCAGGCACGGGCGATTGAAGACATCCATCTTGACATGAGCCGGACCAAGCCCATGGATCGGCTGATTTGCGGCGACGCCGGCTTCGGGAAAACGGAAGTGGCGCTGAGGGCCTCATTTCGGGCCGTCATGGAGTCAAAACAGGTCGTGATCCTCGTGCCGACGACCATCCTGGCGGAGCAGCACTACCAGACCTTTTCCCGTCGTTTCCGTGATTATCCCGTCCGGGTGGAGGTCCTCAACCGTTTCCGGACCAAGGCCGAGCAGGCGAAGATTGTAGAAGGAATCAACAGGGGAACCGTGGATATCATTGTCGGGACCCATCGGCTCCTCCAGAAAGATATTCAGTTCAAGGACCTGGGGCTGGTTGTTATCGATGAGGAACAACGATTTGGCGTTACGCACAAGGAAAAACTAAAAAAACTCCGGACCCTTGTTGACGTCCTGACCCTGTCGGCCACGCCGATTCCCCGGACCCTCCATCTCTCCCTCGTCGGCATTCGCGATCTGTCCATTATTAACACGCCTCCGGAAGACCGTCAGCCGATAAAAACTTATGTCATCGAGTTCAACGAGGACATTATCAAAGAGGCGATTCATGGGGAACTGGATCGGCAAGGCCAGGTCTTCTTTCTCCATGACCGGGTCCGCTCCATCTACTCTATGGCCAGATTCATTGAAAAGCTGGTTCCCCGGGCACGAGTGGCGGTTCTCCACGGGCAGATGAAGTCCGCTGAGATCGAGG
>DMAT01000092.1 GCA_003451635.1 Syntrophus sp. (in: bacteria)
AAGGGGGGTTCGGTGCGGTTCTGGCCAGGGCCGGGGTAGGGAAGACAGCCCTTCTCGTGCAACTGGCTCTCAACACGATGTTACGAGGCAAAAGGGTCCTTCATGTCAGCCTTCTTGATCCGGTAACCAAGGTTGATCTCTGGTACCGAGAGCTTTTTCGGCGCCTTGCCGTTCAGTACCAGATAGGTCAAATCCGGACGCTCTGGGAGGATATGCTGCCCCTTAGGTTCATCATGACTTTCAAAGTTGAAGGGTTCAGCGTGCCAAGACTCCAGGAGCGCCTGAGTGACATCATGGAGCAGGGCATTTTCAACCCCGATATGATCATCATCGATGGGCTGATATTTGATGATACATCCAAGCCCGTACTTGATGCCTTGAAGGAAATGGTAGAAAAACAGGGGTTACGAGCCTGGTTTACCGTTAACATTCATCGGCAGGTGAAGGCGGATGCGGATGGGCTTCCCAAACCCCTCCTTCCGGCGGACGAATTATTTGATGTCGCCCTGCTGCTCGTAACAGAAGGAAACGAAATGCATATCCGGGATCTGAAAACCGGGGATATACCGTCGCCCCGCCCCGTTCTTATTCTCGATCCCGCCACCATGCTGATCAAGGAAAATGTAGCCGTGGCCTCGTAGGGTTTATCATTGAGTAAATGTGATAAACCCTCGGCCCCGGGCTTTATTCCGTGATTACAAAGCGCCTTTCAGGGCCGCCAGAAAACGATCGACATTCTCCGGTCTGGCCGTATGCCCCATTAAACCAATACGCCATATCTTCCCCGCAAGAGGTCCGAGACCGCCGCCTATTTCAATCCTGTGTTCAGATCGCAGACAGCGCCGGACAGCCAGTTCGTCAATACCGGACGGACATTTCACCGTGTTGAGCATTGGCAGCCGGAAGGGCGCTTCCACCAGCATCTCCAAACCCATTTCCTGAAGTCCTGCTACAAGCCTTCCATGATTGTATTCATGGCGCAGGATTACGTTCTCCAGTCCTTCCTCAGCGATGAGCATCAACGCCTGATACAGGGCGTAGAGCATATTTACGGGAGCTGTATGGTGATAGACTCTGTTCGTTCCCCAGTAATTGGCGATCATGGAAAGATCGAGATACCAGTTTGGCACTTTTCTCTGGCGCCGGTTGAGCTTGTCCACAGCCTTTTCCGAAAAGGAAAGGGGGGCAAGCCCGGGCGGGCAGGAAAGACATTTCTGGGTGCCGCTATACAGAGCGTCGACCTTCCAGTCATCCATTTTTACCTCGATACCACCTAGGCTGGTCACGGCGTCAACCAGATATAGGCATTCGGATCCCTTCAACAGAGCGCCGATTTCCGCGACGGGGTTACGTACCCCCGTGGAAGTCTCCCCATGCACGACGGCGAGGATTTGATAGTCTTTCTGGCGCAGACATTTTTCAACTGTTTCCGGAATTACCGGTGTTCCCCATGGGAACTCGATGACATCAACATGGGCGCCAAGCCGGGAGGCGACATCCTGCATTCTCATGCCGAATACCCCATTGATCAGGATGAGGACACGATCGTCTGGTTCGATTAAGTTGACAAAACAGGCCTCCATACCAGCCGATCCGGTTCCGGAGATGGGGATGGTCATATTGTTGCCGGTTTTCATCACCTGCTGTAAAAGTGATTTCAGATCATCCATGATCTTCAGAAAATATGGATCAAGATGACCCAAAGTATGTTTGCTCAAGGCGATATAAACCTCCGGCGGGACGCAGGAAGGGCCAGGTCCCATCAATAAAATATCTTCAATTTTATCCAAAAGATTAACCGTCATTTTATTGCCTCCTTTATATCGATTTAAACCTGTGTTGGAATGGCGACTATATTCATAGCCGCTATTTATTAATAAAGCCTCTAAGTTCCCGGTACTGAATGATCCCCTGCAGGGTCAGGATGGTAAGTCCTGCAACGATAAGCATCATGCCCATGCCTTCAGTGAAAGTGGGTCTTTCACCTAATTGAATGGCGGCGGCAATCATGCCGATGATGGGCGTCGCCAGGGTTCCCATACTGGCCATACCCGCCGACAGAGATTTCAGGATGAAGAACCAAAGGATAAGGGCGAGGGCCTGACTTACAATGGAACTGAATGCAAGTCCGGCAATAAAGTGGGAAGTCCATTGAACGGGGGGGCTGGGCACGATCATGGCAATAATGATCAGGGGAATACAGCCAAAGAGCATTTGCCAGGCCGTCAGGGAGATGAGATCGAAGGTGAACCTTTTCCACATGATTTTCGTCATAATCGCACTTCCCGCCCAGGCAATTCCCGACATGACGGCGAGGGTGTTACCCAACATACTTGACTGAAGCTTCCAGGGCTCGAGAATGATCATCAGTCCTATAAAGGCGAGAATTACGGCGATCCATTGAATTCCGGCCAAGTATTCGGAAAGGAGCGGCCAAGCCAGAACAAGAACCCAGAAGGGCATGGTATAGACAAGGATCGCTGTTTTACCGACGCCTCCATAAAACAACGCCAGCGTGACGAGACCAATACATCCCGTAGTCGAAAGCAGACCGAGGAGAATGGTCATAAATATCTCTTTTGGTATCAGCGATTTACGTTGCAGGATGAGGATGGTGAAAAGACTGACGGCACCGATAAATGTTCTTAGGGCTGCAAAATCAAAGGGCGATGCGTATTGCAAACACTCTTTCATGACCACCCAGTTGTAACCCCATATTCCTGAAAGGGTAATCATGGCAAAAATGGCAGGTTTAATAGAGTTTAGTGAACGAGTACCGCCTATGCCGTTCATTGTCTGGCTGGAGTCACGTTACATTTAGTTGGTCTCGTCAGGGTGGCAATCACCACGGAGACCCTGTCGCTCTTTTCGTATTCGATTCCAGCTACATAACTCGAAACGGACATCGCAGAACCCTCGTTCGTCCCAGATATATCTTCTCTTTGGTCTCTTGTCAAGATAAGAGAGGGCAAAAGGTACCCTGATAAGGCCTTGACAATTGCAAGGCAATCCATTAGCGTACACCGGAAAATCGTCCATAGAGGTTAAAGAGTATATGATGATCGGAGTACTGATTACAACCCACGGCGGGCTAGGACACGAGTTGATCAAGGCGGCAGAACTTATTAAGGGGCCTTTGAAGGGGGGTGTCCATATTTCTGTTGATCAAACAAAGGGTCTGGAAGATATAAAAAGGGAAATCAGTGCGGCAATAAAAAAGCTGGACCAGGGGAAGGGCGTGATAATTTTAACTGATCTCTTCGGGGGAACGCCCTCTAATATCTCCCTCTCTTTCCTGAAAGAGAGCAAGGTAGAGGTGATTACGGGCGTGAATTTGCCCATGCTTCTCAAGCTGACTGATGTTCGGGAAAATATGACACTGCGTGAATATGCAATTTTCATTAAGGAATATGGCATCAAGAATATTTGCGTAGCCAGTGAAATACTCAACAAAAAGATCGGTGCGTGATCCTATGGATTGCGTCCTTATAAGGGTGGACAATCGTCTTGTCCATGGGCAAATAATAGAAGCGTGGGTTCCTTTCCTAAAAGCAGCCAGAATCATAGTCGTTGATGATGAGGTCGCCAGCGACTTCTTCAGAGAAACGGTCATTAAAATGGCCGTTCCCAGCGATGTTGAAGTAATAATTCACAGTGTCGAAGATTTTGTGAAATACAACGCTTTGCAGGTGAATGACATCCATGATCGGGTGAGATCCATCGTCCTGTTCTCAAATGTATGGGATGCCCTGCGCGCCTATGCCCTCGGATTTTTATTCGATAAATTAAATATCGGCAATATCTACAATGACGAATGTCGGAAGAAATTATCAGCCTGTGTTTTACTCAGCGATGAAGACATTGCCAGTATCCAGAGCCTTATGCAACGAGGAGTCCGGATAGAGATGCGGCGAATTCCGAGAGAACGGCCCTTGAATATCGCAGAGGCATTGAAACCCATGCTGTAGGAGCATTTGTCGACGCAATATTGTTGAACGATTTGCGGACAGTTACGAGGTCGTCAATGATATGTTTCTGAAAGTTGTCATGGTGTCTATCATCGGAGGTTTCCTCTGTCTTGATCGGACATGTCTGCAAGTCATGCTCTCTCGCCCTGTCGTGATCGCGCCATTAACCGGATTTTTATTGGGAGATGTGCTTACCGGTCTGACTATTGGGTCCTTCCTGGAGTTGCTCTGGATAGACAAGCAGCAAATAGGAATCTCTGTGCCTCCCAATGATTCTCTGCTTGCAGTAATGATCGTATCCTCTTTGCTCCTGGCCAACAACCAATACGAACAAACCAGTCATGAAGTGATGACCTTTGCCTTTTTAATATTTATACCTATGGGCTATATCACTCAAAAAATGGATACAGCGCTTATTCAGTCCAATGAGGGCCTTTCAGAAAAAGCCCTCCAAGCCGCCAAAGTGGCCGATCCCGGGGGAATCACACGGCAACATATCATTGCCATAATTAGAACATTTGCTGTTTATTCTCTTTTTTTATTTATTTCCATAATCGTTGGAATCATGATTATCGAAGCTGCTTTCCCGCGCCTCCCCGCTTTTGTATTGAAAGCAATGAGCTTGATGTATCTCGTCATTCCGGCGGTTCTTATTGCCGTGTGCCTCAGTACGGTTAAGATTCGCAGAACCGTACCCATCTTCTGTGCCCTGTTTCTGGTGACAATGGTTATTATTGAACTAATCCATGCCTTCTAATCTTCGTATCCGCAAGATGGAATCGAATGATATCCAGGCGATAAGGGAGATAGAAGACAGATCATTCACCTTGCCTTACAGTGCCGGTATCTGGGAAAGGGAAAAAGGGAACTCCCTTTCCCGGACCCTTATCGTCGTGGATGACAGCGGGGAAGGGGCTCCAGAGTTGCGGGGCTATCTGAATTTCTGGCTCATACTGGATGAGGCGGAGATCCATCGGATTGCTGTAAAAGAGAAATACCGGCGTTCCGGCATTGCCGGCATGCTCATTAATGAAATGTTCAACGTATTGAGAGACCTGGAAATTGTATCCGTACATCTGGAAGTTCGTCAATCCAATCATGCCGCCATAAAACTGTACGAAAAATTCGGATTTATGATAAAAGGCCACCGAAAGGGCTACTACCAGGAAACGGGAGAAGACGCCCTCATTCTAGAGGCAGGTCTGAAGATTGGAAATTCCCCGGAATAGGTTTTTTCCAACGTGCGGCCTTTTGAAAAAATGACACCCTTAAGTGAATGACATTGAGAAAAAGACAATAAATCATGTGGACAGGAACCATCAACTTTAATAATCGGATCGGCCCGCAGCATCTGCATATGGCGGTTCGGCTTTCTGCGGAATTCAAGGACCCCGTACCCGGACAGTTTGTGATGATAAGGCCTAACGGAGGCGGTGGACCACTTCTATCAAGACCACTTAGTGTTTACCAATATGTGCGGAATCATGATCACGTAATCCTGGAGCTATTATACCGGGTTGTGGGCCAGGGAACGGAGCTTCTCTCCCAGTTGACCAAGGCAGCGGAGGTGAACATTCTCGGCCCTTTGGGGCGTGGCTTCCGCATTGATAAAACCCGGTCCCATCGAATCCTCCTGGCCGGAGGCATGGGGGTGGCGCCAATTACATTCCTTGCCGATTACCTGAAGGGCCGGGTAGCGGGAAAATATGAGCTGAAAATTTGTTTGGGCGCAAAAAGCTGTACAGAAATCGTCGGTATAGAGCGGATCAGGGGCATGCAGGGATTGCTTAATATCGCTACGGATGATGGCAGTATGGGAAGTTGCGGGCTTGTAACGGACTTGCTGCCCAGCTTTACTCAGGGGTGTGATCCGGGCAAAACAATGATTTTTGCCTGTGGACCTATGGCCATGCTGAAAACCCTTGTCGAACAATTGGCCCCGACCGGCATCCCCTGCCAAGTATCGATTGAGGAGCGCATGGCTTGCGGCGTTGGCGCTTGCCTTGGTTGTGCTGTCACTGTTCATGATAGGCGCGGGAAAAGAGTTCAGAAATCCGTCTGTAAAGACGGCCCCGTTTTCAATATCGAGGATATCTGCTGGGATCAGATACGATGAACCAGAAGGATTATAACAAACAAGGGATACTCGCCGTCGAAATAGGGGCGCTGAAGCTGAAGAATCCTGTAATGACAGCCTCGGGAACGTTCGGTTATGGCGATGAATATGCCCCATATGTGGATCTTAACCGTCTCGGAGCGATTATCGTCAAGGGGTTGTCGTTGAAGCCGCGCCACGGTAATCCCTCACCGCGCATCATGGAAACCCCCGCCGGTATGCTAAACGCCATCGGCTTGCAGAATGTTGGCGTTAAAAGCTTTATCAAGAACAAACTACCATATCTCCGGCAGTTCGATACGGCCATTATTGCCAATGTTTATGGAGAAACTATCGAGGAGTATCTCCGGGTGAGCGAGATCCTGACGGCAGCAGGGGGAGTTCATGCGCTGGAAATCAATGTCTCCTGTCCCAATGTTAAAAAAGGCGGAGTTGCCTTTGGAACGGACCCGGATATGGTTGCCGAAGTGACGATGAGGGTAAAAGGAGCTACCGATCTGCCTGTAATCGTGAAACTTTCTCCTAATGTCACGGACATTGCCGTCATGGCGAAAGCGGCGGAAGCCGCCGGGGCCGATGCCGTATCGCTGATCAATACGATTACCGGGATGTCTGTTGATGTAGAAAAAAAAATACCCCATCTGAAGAATGTGACCGGGGGATTGTCCGGTCCGGCTATCAAGCCGATCGCCCTGAGAATGGTCTGGCAGGTTGCCACTCAGGTAAACATCCCCGTCATTGGCGTAGGCGGTATTATGTCTGCCCCTGATGCTCTTGAATTCCTTATTGTCGGGGCGCGGGCGATTCAGGTGGGGACGGCTAATTTTATAGACCCCCGGGCGACCATGAACATTATCGAAGGTATAGAGGCGTACATGAAAAGACATCATGTCTTCGCTATGGATGATCTTGTGGGTTCAGTGAGAATATAGAGTGTGCGGAGATCTTTAAGGGGCTCTGCTTGAGGAAAGGAGGATAGTCTGATGGCAGGATACGAGGTAATTGCCGAGGGAATTTATCTGGTAGGAGGACCGAATATTTCACGATCTGAGGATGCCACGGTTTTCGTTGTTGATTTTGGAGGCGAACTCATCATGATCGATTCCGGTTCCGGACGGAGTTCCCGTATTCTCGAAGATAATATTCACGCCGCAGGCCTTGATCCCCATAGGATCAGCCGTCTTATTCTAACTCATTGCCATATCGATCACATCGGCTCCGCCCCGTATTTTCGCAGTGAATTTGGATGCCGGCTTATTATTCACGAGGAGGACGCGGAGGCGATCGAAGCGGGTGATCCGGTGCGAACGGCGGCAAACTGGTATGAAACGGATTTCCCTCCCACGAAGGTCGATGAAAAACTGAAAGGCGAGGGGGGCTGTCTGGATTTCGGAAAAGACAAGCTCCATTGGCTCCACACGCCCGGACATACCCCCGGTTCTATTTGTCTTTATCTCGATCGGGGCGGGAAAAGGATTCTTTTCGGCCAGGATATTCATGGACCCTTTCTGCCCAGTTTCAGATCGGATATCGGAAAGTGGCAGGAGTCAATGGAGAAACTCTTATCATTAAAAGCAGATATCCTCTGTGAAGGCCATTTCGGTATCTTTCAGCCCCAAGAACGCGTAACGGGATATATCAATAAGTACTTGCGCCAGAACAGCTAATTCCGATTCTAAATCAAGCGCTATCTTCGTTGGCATCGGCAATCGGCTCCTTGACGTCCAAAAATTCGCCTCCATCTTGCCGCCCGTATTTCTGCTATGATTTAGAATCGGAATAAAACTGGAAATAGATCGGATTATTGTTCCTGTCCGTAAATATGAAGACAGGCATCGACGACTTTCGGGTCGTAGAGAATCCCCCGGTTATTCCGTAGCTCCTCCAGGGCCTGATTCATGCCCTGTGCCTCCTGCTGATAGGGACGGTGAGAAGAAATGGAATCGATAACGTCGGCTACGGCGATAATTCTGGCCTCCAGGCAGATTTGCTCTCCTGACAAGCCATGGGGGTATCCGGAACCATCCATACGTTCATGATGCTGAATGATAATGGGGGCAATAGGAACGGGGAAATCGATATTATTTAAGATGACATGTCCCATTTCAGGGTGCGACTTGATCAGATTGTACTCTGTGTCGTTCAATGTTCCGGGTTTACATAGGATTTCCGCGGGAATGTAAATTTTGCCGATGTCGTGGATCTGAGCGCTGATCTTGATGGTATCCGTCTGTTCCTTGGAAAGATCCATTGCCCGGGCAATTGCTTCGGCGATCCCGGCAACGGCGCGCTGATGTCCGGCCGTGTAGGGATCTCTTATTTCAATCATGGCGGAAATGGTCTCGATAACGCCGTTCATCATCCCTTTCAGTTTCTTGAGGCTGTCTTCGAGAGAGATTTTATCGAGAACATGCTCGTTGATATCATGGGTTACCACGACGGCATGGGTTACCCCCCCGTCTGTTGATCGTCGGTAAGGATAATAATTGACATCGTAGTGGCGCGGTTCTCCCTGTTCAAATTCAAAGGATTCCTGGTAGGAGACCTCTTGCCCTGAGAAACAGCGTTCCAGATGAGACTTGATGACCTCAGCCGACACGGAACCCCATATCTCATGAATGGTCTTGTTGAGGATCTGATCGGGACTCTTTTTATGAGCAATGCAGTAAGAGTTGCTTACCGCTTCATAGCGCAGATCTCTATTGATCAGGGTCATGAATTCGCTCGCCGTGTTCACAATGAAGGCATACCTTCTCCAAATCTCCTGAGTATTCTGCAGTGACTCCTCGATATTTTTTCGGTCATGAATCTCCCTGGCGAGGGCGTCGCTTTTTTCTCTAAGCAACAGAACCTGCTGTTCCGATCGGTGGTGAAGAACGGTATTCTGCAAGGCAAAATTAATTGTTGAGATCATGACCGTAATCGACTGAAGGTCTTCTTCTACGAAGGCTGGGCGATCTTCATTGCGCACAAGGAGCAGGACAGCCGACATATCATTCTCGTCAATAACCGGGATGGAAAGAGTTGATTTATTGCCCCGACCGATAGATGTGAGCTGTGGTTTCATTTTTAAAGTGGCGAGGCGGGCCTGACACTCGAGATCATAGGTCAAGGTTTCTTTGTCAGGTTGTTGCCTAAGTACGTCGTCATGAAGAATTTGAAAGGGTTGGTTATTTTCAAGAAGAAAAATTACGCCGAAATTCGCATTGGTAAGGCTTTGAGACTTAGCGGCAAGGGACTCCATTAAGTTCCTGATATCCATGGCTTGGTTGGCTATCTCTGTAAGTTCCTTAATGGCGAGGAGTTCGGTTACCCTTGTTTTCAATTCTGTTGTCGTTTCCTGAAACTTGACAAGGAGATTTTGGAATGAATGGCTGATATCGTTTAGTTCCACTATGTCGTTCTGGCTGTCAAGAGCGCTTTGGACATTGAATCCCGTTGCGACTTTCTCAGCCATGGAAGATACCTTGAGAATCCGGTCAAAGATCTGCCGCAAAATGATCAGGCCCGACAGCACCACGAAAAGTATCATGAGATAGGCAATAATATTCTCAGTATTGGCAAAAGCCTCCTTCGTATAGAGAAGGTAGGTAAGGATGGAAAACGGCAGGACAAATACGAGCGCCTGAATTATAACCAGCTTATATTGAAGACCTTTTCCCTCAATGCTTAATTCTCTTAAAAACGGTGTCGCCATAATCAGGACTCCTAAAAAGATGATCTCTAAGTTGGCATACGCTAAGACTAGCAAAAATGGCCGAATCTATAAAGAGTTATTTATCGCGCCATTTTATATCAGAGATGCGATCTCTGCAATTTTTCTTTCTAGCCTTTTTGCGGACACAGGAAAGGGAGTCTTGAGTTCCTGAGCGAAGAGGGACACTTTATACTCTTCGATCATCCAGAATAGCTCGTCGATGGCAATTCTTTTCTCGTCTGATGTCGGTGCCGAGGTATCATTTCTAAAAGTTTGCCATGTAGTGGTGAAAGACTTGATTTCTCGCGACCTGTCCAAGGCC
>DMAT01000272.1 GCA_003451635.1 Syntrophus sp. (in: bacteria)
CTCGTCGATCTCCTTGTCTGTAGCGTCAGCATGGGGGATATTCGCGATCTCGTCGTAGTTCGGCATCCGCCGTTTGTCATCCACTTTCCAGTATTTGGTCTCGCGGTGGTTGTGGGTGACGAAGAACCGTGCGTGTTCGTACTGCGCATAGTTGGCACCTTGCACATAATCCTTCAAAGAGATGGTCACATTATCGGCCTTGCATTCAATCACAATCAGGGCGTGTTCCTGTTTCTGTTTAGCTTCGGGTGTGCGCCAAATCAGGAAGTCGGCGCGGGCCTGTGCGGCTCCGCGGCTAGTCACTGGCGACTCCTCATCAATCTGGTCCAGGGTATAGCCGTATTCGTTCATCAGAACGATGAGAAATTCCTGGCGGACCCGTTCTTCCGGTGTGGCTTTCAGCCATTTCTGACGAAGGGGACTGAATATTTCATTGCCTCGGATCTCGATTTGATCCGGCTTGACGTAAGGCTGCGGTGTTGATTGTTTATTGGCCATATGGCCTCCTTCTATTCGTTCGTAAATTCTTGAAGCCGACCGGAATCGGAGTAACTATAGTGCTCGGTATCCCCGACTATAATATGGTCAAGCAGGACCAGACCAACTAGTTTGCACGCTTTCTGCAGATGGTCGGTAGTGTCGTCGTCGCCGGCCGACGGCTCCGAGTTTCCGGAGGGATGATTGTGAACCAAAACGACGGCGGCAGCAGAGATGCGGAGAGCTCCTTCGATGACGCGACGGACGTAAACGGTTGCCTGGGTGGGCGTTCCTTCAGTGATCTCCGTTTCGCCGAGGTGCTGGTTCTGCCCATTCAGAAACACAGCGATGACAACCTCCTGCCGCTTGCCGATGAGAAGCGGGCGGAAGTGTGCGGCGACGGCTGCTGAGGACGCAAACGAAGGAGCAATAAGTTTCCCGGCACACAGCCGCTTGCCTAGTTCAAAAGCAGCCTTGATCTGCGAAACTTTCGCAGGCCCCAGGCCTGGCACCTTCAGGAGGTCCTGAACGTGGGCGCGATCGAGCCCGCGAAGGCCTCTGAAATCCTTCAAGATCGCAAGAGCAGCCTCGTAAGCGCTCGTTCCACGAACGCCTACCCTGAATGTTCCTGAGCCGATGCGAAGACAGATAGCGAGCAGATCAGCATCCGTCATGCGTTCCGGGCCTTCGGCGAGGAGGCGTTCGCGCGGCCGTTCGTTTGTTGGCCATGAGATAATGCCTTTTGATTTCATTTTAACTGTTTTCATATTTCGGATTTGATCCTTAGGCCGATGGCTTCTGATAAATTATTTGTAAAATTCCCTTCCCTTTGCCGTCAACCGGTACCGCTGTAAGCGGCTCTGGGGTTTATCCGGCATTGTAAACTCTATGGTACCCTGGGTTATCAGATCCTTGAGAACCACTTTGAGTTGCCCAGAAACCCTTTTTTGTCCAAGTTGCTCAGACATGTCCGAGATGGAGGCATCCGTCATCTGTGCGAGGTATAGGCAGATCCTAGCATCCAAAGGTTGCTTGTCCGACTGGTACTGCGACTGGTACTGTGACTGGTACTGTGACTTAGTGCCAGGCTTTTCAGCATCAGCCCCGTCTTCTTTTGTAAGCTGCTGCAACGCGCCCGGATGGATTGGAAATCTGGTCACGAAATATGTCCGGTCTTCGTCCGTTTCAAAGACTGGCAGGGGAGATCCGTTTTTCTTAATCGCCCGGAGGATTTTGGGTATACCTGTGCCCCGGCCTTCGGTCAGGTTCAATTCCTTGAGGAATTCGCCGATCCGTCGGTTCCGGTAGCGGCGTGTAGCACTGCGGCCTGCTTGCAGATCCTCCAGGTTAACGGATCGATCAGGGCCGGGATAACTTGCAATAGTGACGTGATCGGGGAGAATGCGGACTTCGATGGGTTCTCGTATCTCGTAACTGCGGTGATAGACCGCATTGACGAGGGCCTCTTCAAGTGCCTCATAAGGGTAGTTAAAGAAGCGCTCCGCTTCGGGCCTTCCCCGCTGCTTGACGACGATCTCCTCAATGAGGATGGCATTGATATAGGCAAGCGCTTCCTTGACCATGCGGTTCAGGGGGCCTTTGAAAATCTTTTCGGTGAAGACGTCGCCACCTGGTCCGTCGGGGAACTTAACGACGTCAATCTGGGCCTGGGGAAAGAAGCAGTCAGGAGCGTTGTTGAAAAAAAGCAGGCCCACGTTGAGTGGTTTGATTATTTCCGCAGGACCGGAAACGATGTGCATCTGGCGGCAGAGCTGGGTAAAATCCATCGCCGTTGCGTCTTCATAAAGATTGCTTCCCACCTCCCGCAGAAAATCCCGGATCAGAGCCAGGTCCAGATCTTCGAGGGAGGACCGATGGGCGATCCGGTCATCGAAGGGCACGGTGGCCGCCAAACCAAGAAGTTCCATTTCATCGCCATGGGTCGCCCGGACAGTTGTGGAAGCCTTGCGAATGTAATAGGCGAATTCTTTGGCTTCCTTCGCGAGAGACACCGGGGCTTTGTAGGGACGGGTCTGGCCGCCCGACGCCCAGAGGATCAGGACATGACGATCCTGGATCACATAAGGGGCGATGACGGGATGATAGGCCGGCCGCATCCGGTAGCCCAGGGCGAGAATCTCCTTCTGAATTTTGTCTATCTTGTTTGCGGTAATTCCGACAGGTGGCAGGATAGGACGACCGTCCTTCTCCTCAATGCCGATGATGATGTAGCCCCCGCCCAGATTGTGAAAGTCGTTGGCAAAGGCGCAGAGGGTGTGGATGACAGCCTCCGGATTCCACCCTTTCTTAAACTCCAGGCGCTCCCCTTCGATGGTGTGCCCTTTGATGAGTTCGTCAATATTTATCGGTAGGTGTATGTCAGGCATTGCTCACTTTATACGATGTTATATGCTACTCCAATTCTTCAATAATATATTCTGAATTATATCCACCATGATTAACTACAAAGTCAAGCAATTCCATTAATTAATGGTAGAGGTGCATAGATTTGACCGGTCCATTTTCAGAACCTTGACTTTTCCGTTGGGTATCTTTACATTGAGGACGAACAAGGAGGCGCGACAAGATGCCCATCTATGAATTCAAATGTAAAAAATGCGGTCTGGAATTTGAAAAGATTTTCTTTTCCTCCGACAAGAAGGAAGCGGTACCCTGCCCGGAATGCAAATCGAAAAAGACCCGCAAGCTGATCTCCGCCTTTGCCGGCGGCAAGTCCGGCTCCGGCTGCGGTTCCTGCGCCGCCACAAGTTGTCCTCCCTCTTGAGGCCACTGAAGCTCTCACGACCGTGAGTCGTGACCATTTTTTTAATTGCTAAAACCGGGAGAATCCATTATATGGAGCAGACTTTTCACAAAGAACCCTGAAAGGAGTTTGTCAGCATGAATATTTTGATTTTTGGACCCAATGGAAGCGGTAAAGGCACCCAGGGCGCGATCGTCCAGAAGAAGTATGGCGTCCCCCATATCGAGACCGGCGTTATCTTCAGAGACAACATTAAGAAAGGCACGGATCTCGGCAAAAAAGCTAAGGATTATATTGATCGCGGCGAGCTCGTTCCCGATGATATCACCGTGCCCATGATCCTCAACCGCCTCAAGGAAGCGGATTGCGCCAAGGGATGGCTCCTGGATGGCTTCCCCAGAAACCTTGTCCAGGCTGAAGCGCTTTGGAACGCCCTGACCAAAGAGAAGATTACCCTCGACTACGTCATCGAGATCCTTCTCGACCGTCAGACATCGAAAAACCGCATCATGGGCCGACGGCTCTGCGCCACGGACAACAACCATCCGAACAATATCTTTATCGAAGCCATCAAACCGGCAGAAAAAGACGGCAAGATGGTTTGTCGCGTCTGCGGCTGCGAGACCCTGACCGCCCGAGCCGATGACCAGGACGAAGTGGCCATCGACAAGCGGCATAACATCTATTACGACACCAAGACGGGCACCCTGGCCGGAGTGAACTATTTCAAGGAGCGGGTCAAGGTCATCGGTGTCAGCGGCGTCGCGGGCGTGAAAGAAGTCTCCGAAGATATCCTTAAAAAGCTGGGATAGACAAACATCTTAATAAATATTATAAGAGCCCTCCATAATTTTTGGAGGGCTCTTTATGTTGACAAACATGGATTATATACGTAATTTCAGCATTATTGCCCATATCGATCACGGGAAATCAACCCTGGCGGACCGCCTTATCCAGTATACCGGCGGTTGCGATGCCCGTAACTTCCAGGATCAGATCCTCGATAATATGGATATCGAGCGTGAGAGGGGGATTACCATCAAGAGTCAGGCGATCTCCCTGCCTTATACCGCCCGGGATGGAAAAACTTACAACCTGAATCTCATCGACACCCCCGGCCATGTGGACTTCAGCTATGAAGTCTCCCGCTCCCTGGCCTCCTGCGAGGGTGTTCTCCTCCTTATCGATGCGGCCCAGGGGGTCCAGGCCCAGACCCTGGCCAACCTTTACCTGGCCATGGAACACGACCTGGAAATCATCCCCGTGATCAACAAAATTGATCTCCCCTCCGCCGATGTCGAGCGGGTTATCGAACAGATCGATTCGGAACTGGGGCTGGACACTGACACCCACCTGAAATGCTCGGCCAAGGAGGGAACGGGGATCGAGGATATCCTGGAGGCCATCGTGCAGAGGGTGCCGCCCCCCGGCGGCAATCCCGAAGCGCCCCTGTCGGCCCTCATCTTCGACGCCCAGTATGACCCTTTCCGGGGCACGGTCATCCATTGCCGGATTATGGATGGGGTGGTGCAAAGCGGCGATATTATCCGTTTCATGTACGGCGGGGCCACCTACAAGGTCGAGGAAGTGGGTCATTTCCTTCTGGCCCGCCAGAAGCGGGATGTCCTGGCGGCGGGGGAAGTGGGCTACATCATCGCCGGCGTCAAGACCATCTCCGATGTCCGAACCGGCGACACGATCACCCTGGAGAAACGGCCATGTGACAAGCCCCTTCCCGGCTTCAAGGAAGTCAAGCCCGTCGTCTTCGCCTCGATTTACCCCATTGCCTCCGACGATTACGAAGACCTCGCCGTCTCTCTGGAAAAATACAAGCTCAACGACGCCTCCTTCGTCTATGAAAAAGACGCCTCCGTCGCCCTGGGACAGGGTTTCCGTTGCGGCTTCCTGGGCCTCCTCCATCTCGACATCGTCCAGGAACGCCTGGAGCGGGAATACGATCAGTCCCTGATTCTCTCCGTCCCCAGCGTCCGCTTCCGGTTAACCCTGAAGGACGATACCGTCCTCTATGTGGACAACCCTGCTCATTATCCTCCCCAGATGAGTATCGCCAAGGGGGAAGAGCCCTACATCCGGGCCGCCATGATGATGCCGGAGCGCTACCTCGGGGCCGTCATGAAGCTGTGCCAGGAAAAGCGGGGCATGAATTCAAGCCTCAACTACCCGGGACCGGGAAGGGCGGAATTGATTTATGAGATGCCCTTATCCGAGGTTATTTACGACTTCTATGACCGCTTCAAATCCGTCAGCCAGGGGTACGGATCATTTGATTATGAACTCATCGATTTCCGGGACAGCAACCTCGTCCTCATCGACATCCTCGTCAACGGCGAAAAAGTCGACGCCCTCTCCCAGATCGTTCATCGCGACCGGGCCCGCGCCTGCGGCCTCCAATCATGTGAACGCCTCAAGGAAGAAATACCGAAACAGATGTTCAAGATCGCCCTCCAGGCGGCCATCGGCGGCGAGATCATCGCCCGCACTACCATTACCGCCTTCCGCAAGGACGTTACGGCCAAATGTTATGGCGGCGACATCTCACGCAAGAGAAAGCTTCTGGACAAACAGCGTAAAGGCAAAAAGCGCATGAAGATGATCGGCAACGTGAGCATCCCCCAGAGCGCCTTCCTTGCCGTTCTGAAATCAGATACGGACTGATTGATTCACCGTTAAATGAGCCTTACCGGCCTTTACATCCATATCCCCTTCTGCAGGACCAAGTGTCCTTATTGTCATTTTTACTCGACCACGGACACCACTTCCGTGGACGTGGTCATCCCATCCATCGTCGGGGAGATGGCGCTTTATGCGGGTGAGTTTGACACCTTCGATACGATCTATATCGGCGGCGGGACCCCGTCGCTCCTGACCATTC
>DMAT01000358.1 GCA_003451635.1 Syntrophus sp. (in: bacteria)
CCGCTTGGGTTCATTGCTGCAGGCCCTGCTCATGACGCAGAAAGTGATCGCTCCGGGGACAAGCATCGGCAGCCCCTGGGCCCGGGAGATCATTTTCGCGCCAGGAGGAAAAATACTGGAGACCTGCACGAGATTGCACTTTTCAATGCCTGCATCCCGGAGGGCCCGTTCAAAGGAATGAAGCTCATCCTTATGAGTGCCAACCCCTTTGGTGAAAAAAACCTTCTTAGGAACAAGGGTTTTCATTGTCAACCCCTCCTTTGCCCAATGTAATATTGACGCCGTGCTTATCAGGTTGTTCCGGCCGTGTCAATGAGGAGAAAAACAATTTGTTCATCCCCCCGCTGTTTGGGGGAATACCGTATTGTCGTACAGGTATTCCATCTTCTCCTTGTGCTTGAGTTCCTCCTGGGCCATACGCAAAAGGAGTTCCCTGACCTCCCCGGAGGGATGGATGTCGGCGAGTTTCTTGTAGAAGTTGTAGGCGCTGAGTTCCCGATCGGCAGCCACCAGAAAAACATCCTTGGCCTGCGATGTTTTCTTGATGTCCGGCTTTCCTGAGAATTCCTTGATTTTGACAACGGTTTCTTCCGAGACGGTCATGGCATTTTCCGGATAAACGCCGTCCCGGTATTTGATCAGATAGTCCCGGTGTTTTTTTTCTTCATCTGCCAAAAAAACCAGGGTATTCTTGGCGACCTTGTCTTCAACGGTGTTGTAGAGGTCCATGTAAAAACGGAAGGCCTCTTCCTCATTTCTGATGGCCTTTCCCAGAATCGCTTCCAGACTCTTGTTTTTCATGCAAATTGCCCCCTGAATGGTCAAATGTTCCCGGTTGGCGACCCATCAACGATGGGTTTCTATACGCCTCACGTACCGCCGTAACCGACAGTTACCTTTTCCCCCTCCACGATGACGGGGACCTGACGCTTCCCTCCGGAAAGCCTCAACATCTCCTGAAGCCCGGAGGCATCCTTCTTCACATCCACATAGACAGCCCGGTTGCCATAGGCCGACCGGGCCTGGTCCGTGTAGGGACACCCGTCTTTTCCGTAAATCAGTACCTTGCTTTCCATTGCTGCGCCTGCCTTTCAGTACTCCGTCAGGTGGGACAAGCCTCTTTCCCCCACCAGAATAATGCGCGTGTGGCTAAGGCGGGAGGCAATGGTCTTGGCAATGGCCTTCATCACCTTGTAGCCAAGGTCACAGTCTTCATCCATAAGCCCCCGCAGCTTTGCCGCATCAAGAGCAAACAGCTTGGTGTTGTCGATACACAAAGCCCCCAGGGTAAAGATGTAAGGCTCAACGACGGCGGACCAACCCATGGTTTCTCCCCGGGCGATGGTATCCACCGTCACCTGCATTGGCGGCCGATGGGGTCCCAGGTAGGATTCGAGGGACATGACCACTTTCCCCTCCAGGAGGATGTACAGGCTTCGCGCCGGATCGCCTTTTTTATACATCTGGCTTCCTGCTGCGTAGGTCTCCTCGGCGGCGATGGAGGACAGTCTCTCCAATTGCTCATTCGTAAAGTCCTTGAAAAAATTAAATTCTTTCAGCATGTTTGCGGTAACCATAGAACACCTCCCTTGGAAATAGTCTTATTTGACTATATTATTATCAAGATTCGTTTGAGAATGCTATAAATAATTAATGGACTGCCCCTGATAATATCGATTGCCGAATGCAGGGAAAAAGTTTACCATAAATCATCGACGGCTTCGTAAAAAGTCCGGATGCCGCTTTGCGCTGCATCCTTCCCCGTATCAGGTACGGGACAGGCTCACTGCGGCGTACGCCGAGTACGCCTCATGACCCATGCTTTGCGCACCTTGCCTGCATCTTTTTTACGAAGCCGTCGCTTGCTACCAATTATTCGACTTTTACGGGTGCATAAATCATGACAATGCCTTATGGCCTTATTTTTGCCGTCTTCCTCGCTCTCGGGTTGTCCGGATGCAACGGCAACCCCGATGTCATCAGAGATATCCGGGAATTCAGTCAGGATCACTTTTCTTATGTGGACAAGGGGCAATGCGAGCGTCTGCTGGTGAGTCCGGCTTGGCAAAAAAAAATGGATGAGCAGTACGGGACAAACTTTTTCCTGCCCTGGCACCAGGCATCTTCACGTTTTTCGAAGACTGACGTGGATCAGGCATGGATAAAATTTAAAAGTGATGCGCAGGACGGGAAAAAAAGCAGCAGGCGCCGCAAGGCCTGGATCGGCAAGATGGCCGCCAATGCAGGACTTATGTCTTATCCCAATGCGTCCGTAAAGGCGATAACCACCGGTATTGCCCATTTGCGTCATCTTCCCGCAGCCAAGGCCGTTTATTTCCGGACGGTCCTTGCCAATGAAAAAAACAACCCTTTTGATAAACTCCAGGTTTCGTCTATTGCCCCCGGCACGCCCGTATATATCTCCCACGTTTCCAGAGACAAAGCCTGGGCGGTGGTTGAGACCGGTTATGCCCTGGGCTGGATGCCTTTGAAGGAGCTGGCTGCCGTTACACCCGAGTTTATCAACCGCTGGGAGCTGGGACCTCATGCCGCTGTCATTCGAGACAAAACGCCGATTTATGATCAAGACAAAGGTTTCCTTTTCCGAGCCTCTTTGGGGTCCATGTTCCCGAAAACGGCGGAAGGCGAAGACACCCTGGAAATCCTCGTGCCTGCACGGGGAGAGCAAGGACAGGCGGAAATGCGTAAGGTTACCCTGCTGAAGGAGACAGCGATGACGAGGCCCATTGCCTTAACCCCCTGTCGATTGGCATCCCTGGCCAACGAGATGATCCGTGAACCCTACGGGTGGGGCGGGCTGCAAAACAACCGCGATTGTTCCGCCATGATCCGTGATCTTCTTGCCCCCTTCGGTATCTGGCTCCCCAGGCACTCTGCCGACCAGGCAAGCGAGGGTGGGCTCTACGTCGATCTTTCCAACCTTTCCGTGGCAGAAAAAAAGAAGCTGATCCTTGCCCGGGGGGTTCCCTATCTAACCCTCCTGTGGCTGAAGGGACACATCATGCTCTACATTGGCTCCCGAAACGGTGAACCCCTGGTCTTTCACAATTTCTGGAGTGTCAGGACGATGAGCGAAGGGGGGCGACAGGGCAAGAAAATTGTGGGTTATGGGGCGATCACAACCCTCTATCCCGGAAAAGAATTCAATGGCACGGGACAATCGGAAGGGGGGTATGGCAGGTATCTGCGGGGGATGACCCTGATCGTTCCTCCGGACCAGATGTCCTTTCCGCCTCCGGGAGCGGGACGTTGAGGGCAGGGTGGGCGGCAAATTTAAGGCTAGATCTCCTTGTAAAAGAACGAGATATTTGATACTTAGGACAAGACCTTGGAGAACGAAAAGGAGAAAAGGCATATGGCAACTCAGACAAATGACAATCATGAAGAGAAGATCGTGGTTTTTGTGGATGAGGACCTCCAGGATCTGATTCCAGGTTATCTCGAGAATCGTCTCAAGGACATTGCCGCGATTCAAGATTCTCTCGCTCAGGGAGATTACAAAGCGATCCGCTCTATCGGGCACAAAATGAAAGGCTCCGGCGGCGGCTACGGGTTCGATGAGATTACCAACATTGGCCGGGCGATGGAAGAGGCGGCGAAAATTGAGCAGGGAGAAGAGATTGTCAGACAGTCGGAGGCGTTAAAAAAATATATGGAACGGCTGGAAGTCGTTTACCAGGCCTGAGGTGACATGGTGATGAGTGAAGAAAAAGATAAATGTGTCCTCGTGATTTCTGCGGACCTCGATGTGCGGGATGCTTTGAAAGAAATATTTTTTGACGCCCCCTGGTTCCTGGTTGTGGCCGTCAACCCCTTTGCGGCAATGCAGAAGGCGGGGGATGCTCTGCCGGCGCTCATTCTTATTGATACCTCTTTTTACGAAGAAGAACGGCGCTACATACTCGATGTTATCAATCAAGTCGAGGCCCTGCAGGGAAAACCTGTCACTTTCCTCACCGCTGATAAGGGTCGGGAAGGGCTGGTAACGGGATGGGTTTTGAAGGGTTTCGATGCCGAGGAGAAAGCGTCGACAAAAGAAGGGTTGCTCGCCCTGGTGGGCCAAATGATAGCCCTTGCCGTGAAAGGACCAGTAGAAGAGGCGCTCCCTGCTCCGGGAACAGTTGACGGCCGTCTTCTCCATCCCGATTTCGGTAAATTCAAGAAATACCTTGTGGATCTCTTTGCCCGGTCCGATTTAGAGAGACAGGGGCTTTTAAAGGCTAAGATTGCTGATCTTTACGCCCTCGCGGGTATTATCGGCATGGGGGAAAGAGCTTTTGCCAAGGTGATTGCAGAATTTCTGCGCCTGCCCCACGTCACGGTTGTCGATTACGATAATTTGCAAACCCAGCTGCTGCCTGGCGAATTTTGCCGCTGGAATCTCGTTATCCCTATTCTTGATGATGAAGGCAACACAGCATTTTTGCTTAGTAATCCTTTTGACTGGGAGCTTCTTGATGTCCTGAAAAAAAATCCGCCCACCGATCAATTCTTGCGATTGATCATAACCGATCCCACCCATATTCGTCGCCTCCTTAATGAAAAACCTGGTCAGGAGAGAACGATGTCCTCCGCAGTGTCGGGAGGCGGGCATTCGGAGCCGATGGAGGAGAAAGGTGTTGACATCCCAATTACTACCACCGTGATCGAAGATGCGGGCCCCATATCGGAAGCGGACATAGAGAAGCGGCCGGTCGTATATGTGTCCAATAATATTCTGTACACGGCGGTTATGGAAAGGGCGAGC
>DMAT01000211.1 GCA_003451635.1 Syntrophus sp. (in: bacteria)
ACGAGGTGGACAGCGGCATCGGCGGCGCCACGGCGGAGATTGTCGGTAAGAAGATAAAGGATGTTGCCGGGCGCCATCAGGTCCTCTGCATCACCCATCTTCCCCAGATTGCCTGCTTCGGGGACCGTCATTATCTGGTAACAAAAACTGTTGCCGGGGACAGGACCCTGACGATGGTTCAGGCGCTGTCGGAAGAAGAGCGGATTGAAGAGATTACCCGGATGCTCAGTGGCCTGGAGATGACGGATACAACTAGGAAGCATGCCCGGGAAATGCTCATGATGGCGCAAAGGAGTTAATAATGTTGAGAAAAGCCAAAGTTGGCGACGTTAAAACAATTCATAAGATGATCAATGTCTCTGCCAGCAAGGAGGAGATTCTTCCCCGATCCCTGATGGACATCTACGGCAGTCTTCGCGACTTTTTCGTTTATTACGAAGAGCATGATCAGCTGATCACGGGTGTATGCGCCATGAATATTATCTGGGAGAACCTGGCCGAGGTTCGCTCCCTTTATGTCGATGAAGCCTACCGCCGTCGCGGCATCGGCAGAATCCTCGTTGAGGCATGCATATCCGAGGCAATAACCTTGGAACTATTTCGAATCTTTACACTTACCTACAAAAAGGAATTTTTTCAACATGTAGGGTTCCATGTCGTGGACCGTTCCTCCCTGTCAGAAAAGATATGGACAGACTGCTTCCGTTGTTCGAAGTATCCCGACTACTGTGATGAAATAGCGATGATCATCGAATTATGAAGGTACGGGAAAGGATCATCATCATCCTGATCTTGTTTCCGGCCTTTTTTCTTGCCGGGTGTGCGCCCATTTCGGAAAGGCCCCGAGATGAATACCAGGGCGGTCAGCCCCCTTTTGCTTCCGTCCAGGATACGGGGAAGATTGATGATCTCGATCTTTATTCCCTGGAAAAAGCCGTTGCCTTGAGCATTCAATACTACGAAAAGTCAGGCTCCAAAGGGTCGTACTGTTTGCGGGATCAGTGCTATTCCTCCCGGGAAATGATCGATGGACTTGAGAAATTCCTGAGGATCATGAAGCGAGATATAACATCGGAGGAACTAGAACGGACGATCAGGGATGAGTTTATCCTTGTCAGAGCGGCGGCAGGTACGGCCCGGTCCGGAGTTGAGGGCAATATACTTGTTACGGGGTATTTCGAGCCGATTCTGGAGGGATCGCGGACAAAAACAGATCGCTTCCGATATCCCCTGTACAAAACCCCCGACGAAACGGTAATCGTACCCGTGGATCGTGCTGATGGTCAAGATGGGCGTGATAAGTTTGTGGGACGATTACATAATGGGGATGTGGTTCCCCACTTCAGCCGCAGGGAAATTGATGTGAATGGCATTCTCGCCGGCAGGGGACTGGAGATCGCCTGGGTCGATGATCCTGTTGCCCTCTTTGTGCTTCATGTTCAGGGCTCAGGAAAGATCCGGCTTCCCGAAGGGCGCTTACTCCATGTTACCTACGCCCAGTCCAACGGATGGCCATTCCGGGGGTTGACCGGTATGATGGTTGAAAAGGGGTTATTAAAGGAGAACGAAAAGTCTTATGAACAGATGAAAAGGTTTCTTCTCGATCACCCTGAGGAGCGCCAGGAATTGATGAATTACAACGAACGATATGTCTTCTTCCGGGTTGCCACGGAAGGTCCCCTCGGGGCCTTGAATCTGCCCCTGGTGGCGGGAAGGTCCATCGCTACCGATCTCGACATTTATCCGCGCGGGGCCTTGGCCTTGATCAGAACACGGAAACCTGTTTTTGACGAACAGGGAAGGATCTCATCCTGGCAGTCATTTTCCCGCTTTGTCCTGAACCACGACACGGGCGCTGCGATTAAAGGTCCGGGGAGGGCTGATCTTTTCTGCGGCACCGGCGAGACGGCGGAAAGGACCGCCGGGGCCATGAAGGAAAGTGGAGAACTGTATTTTTTGTTAAAGAAAAAATAACCGGGGTCAGGCTTACTTATTGACATTCATTCTTCTTGAGAGCGATTACCACTCCTTCAATTTCTTTTTCTGAAGCCACTATCTCTTTAAGGTGCCGCGTTACGACAACGGGGTCTTTATGGATGAATTCAGCTATCTCCCTGCCCTTATATCCGTATTCATGGGCAATCAGGCTCATCATTGCCTTCCCTCTGGAAAGCCGGTGTGATTTGCTGATTGACCGTATCTCTTCAAGCGAGATCCCATAGATTCCTTCTATGGCACCGGCGATTTCGTCTAATGCATATTCCCGATGGCGCCTCGTTGCTTGAACCTTCACATTATTCTCTTTACGCACCTTCTCGACAAAATGCTCATCCCCCAATATCCTTTGCTCAACGGTACGGTAAACATCCTCCCTTGGAATTGAAGTGCTTGCTTCCATAAAAGCTATATAGAGGCAATTTGCCGCCTCCATATCTTCTGAAAACATCCCTAAAACCGATTCTGTGTCGACAATGCCTGATTCATCATGGGGCAGCAAATAATATTGATGGCTGCTCCAGGGATATTCTTCAGGGGCCTCAGCTAGTCCGGCTCTCACCGGATTCAGGTGGATATATTTCACGAGACTAAGCTGGTATCGATCACGGTCGCAGAGAATCGCTTTATATCTGCCCTGAAACAGATGTCCGGCCGTACCGTACTTTCTGTTGAAGTACATGGTGTAGCTCTGGTTGATGCCCTGCATAATCTTTGAGAGAGCGACTTTTGGCGTTTGGATCAATATATGCACGTGATTACTCATCAGAACATAGGAGTGGAGAATGAACCCATACCGCTCTTTGTAGGCCGACAATATCGTAAGGTAACGTGAGAAATCATCGCTGTTTTGAAATACATTTTGCGTCTGATTACCGCGAGTTATTACATGGTAGAGGGCATCCTTGAATTCTATCCTTGTTTTTCTTGCCATGGGAGGGGGATAGCAGAATCACCGTCGAATGTCAATAAGTAAGTCTGACCCCTGTTCGCCTTGACAGGGGATGGTCTTTCTGTTATGCAGCGGGCACATTAACACGTATTGCGGAGGTTCAGTGGCACTGAAGAGAATTTTGAGCGGCATGAGGCCGACGGGTAAGCTGCATTTGGGGAATCTGCACGGGGCGCTTCAGAATTGGGTGGATCTCCAGAACGACGGCGCCTATGAATGTTTTTATTTCGTCGCCGACTGGCACGCCCTGACGAGTGATTATGCCGAGACGGGCGAGATTGCCGATAACATTATGGATATGGTAATTGACTGGCTGAGCGCCGGTCTGGACCCGGCAAAAAGCACCCTTTTCATCCAGTCGAACATCAAGGAGCACGCCGAGCTGTTTCTCCTCCTCACCATGATCACACCCCTGCCCTGGCTGGAAAGAAACCCGACGTACAAGGAGATGAAAGCGGAGCTGACCAGCAAGGATCTGTCCAATCTGGGCTTCTTGGGCTATCCTGTCCTCCAGGCGGCGGACATTATCATGTACAAGGCCTATGGCGTGCCCGTAGGGGTCGATCAGTTGCCCCATATCGAACTGACCCGGGAGATCGCCCGGCGCTTCAATTTTCTTTATCAGGAAATATTTACCGCCCCCGAGCCTTTAATGACTAAGGTTCCGAAACTATTGGGGATCGACGGCAGGAAAATGAGCAAGTCCTATGAGAATTCCATCTACATGAGCGATACGGGGGATGTTTTGAAGGAAAAAGTCGCCGCCATGTATACCGATCCCCAGCGGCAACGCCGCAAAGACCCGGGCCGTCCCGAATTGTGCAATGTTTTCACCTTTCACGAGCTATACTCGCCCCTGGAAAAAACAAACGAGATCGCAATGCAGTGCCGGAACGCCGACATCGGCTGTACGGACTGTAAAAAGATCCTCGGGGCGGGCATTCAAAACGGAATGAACCTTATTCATGAGCGGCAGTCCTATTATCGAAATCATCTCCAGGAGGTGAGGGACATAATCGCCGACGGTGATATTCGGGCCAGAGCAGTTGCGAAGAAGACGATGGACGAAGTCCGGGCGGCCATGAAGATCAGCTATGGATTATGAGGTCAAGCTCGATATCTTCGAAGGTCCTCTGGATCTGCTGTTGTATCTTATCAAGAAGAACGAACTTGATATCTACAACATCCCCATCGCCCTGATTACGAAACAATATCTTGAGTATATAGATATTCTAAAGACCTTGAATCTTGATTTGGCGGGTGAATATCTCGTCCTTGCGGCGACCCTGGTCCATATCAAATCGAAGCTGTTGTTGCCTGAGGCCCCTGAGGAGGGGGAAGAGGAGGGTGATCCCCGTCAGGAACTGGTGCAGCAACTCCTGGAATATCAGGAGTTCAAGGATGCCTCCCAGTCCTTACAGGCGCGGGAAGTTCTCGAAAGGGACGTCTTCATAAGGGGATCTGCCCCGGTGGAGGCGCCGCCGCCGGGCGATGATGATAATCAAGCGTGGCAGGAGATCGGTCTGTTTGAACTGGTGGACGCCTTTCGAAAGATTCTCGGCAATCTGGGGCAACCGGAACTGATGGAAATTGACCTGGACCGGACTTCCCTGGCGGACCGGATCAATGAGATTATGGATCAATTGCAGGAGCGTCAATCCCTGACTTTTACAGAGCTCCTGAAGGGCAAGCTGAGTCGGCGCCTGATCATCTATACCTTCATGGCCTTACTGGAGCTGGTAAAGCAGCGGATGATTCGCATCTGTCAGGCGGGACCTTTCGGGGTGATCCGTCTGTTTTTAGCCGTAGCTGTAGAGGAAGAGCATGGATGAAACCAAGGCCATAATCGAAGGGTTGATTTTTGCTTCGGAAACGCCCCTGACGATTGATAAGATCGTCGAGATATTTCAGGAGAGAAATCTCAATCGCCAGGATATTGCCGCCCATCTTAGCGAACTGATGAGTGAATACAGCGTGCGGCAGGGTGGTTTTTATCTCCAGGAGGTAGCCGGGGGGTATCAATTCCGGACCAGACCGGAATTGTCGGCGTGGATCGCAAAACTGAAAGGCATCCGATCGGCTGCGCTTACCACTGCTGCCTTGGAAACCCTAGCGATCATTGCCTACCGGCAGCCAGTCGTCAAGGCGGAGGTGGAGCGGCTGCGGGGGGTAGATGTTTCCCGTCCCCTGCGAACCCTCCTGGAAAGGAAGCTTGTCCGGATGGTGGGCAGGAAGGACGTGCCGGGAAAGCCCATGATTTATGGGACGACCAGGAAATTTCTGGAGGTCTTCAGCCTGAAGGATCTGTCCGAATTGCCGACCATGGGAGAACTGAAAGATTTAACAAAATAACGGACTCGTAAAAACTCATTATTACCCTTCCCCCCTCGAAGGGAAAGGTAATTTTTAAGCTTTTTGCGAGGTTGTCACAAAATGAGGTTATCAGAAATGACTATGGGGAAAAAAATATCCGGGAAGGGGGCTTTACCGGGGGAGCGTCTGCAGAAGGTTCTTGCGGGGGCAGGGATTGCCTCCCGCCGGGCGGCGGAAGAGATGATCCGTGAGGGCAGGGTGATGGTCAATGACCACGTCATCAACGAGATGGGGGTCAGGGTCCATCGAGACGACGAGATCCGTGTGGATGGACGGTTGATCGGTCCCCAGCCAGATAAGGTCTACCTCATGCTGAACAAGCCCCGGGGGTATGTGACCACCATGAAAGATCCGGAGGGGAGGCCCGTTGTCACGAAGCTGCTGCCAGAGGAGGCGGGAAGGGTTTTTCCGGTAGGGAGGCTTGATTACGACTCCGAGGGGCTGCTGCTGTTTACCAATGACGGTGATTGGGCCTTTAGTCTTCAGCATCCCCGTTTTCTTCAGCAAAAGACCTACCTGGTCAAGGTCAAAGGCAATATTACCGCGTCAGAGATACGGCGCCTGGAGAAGGGCTTTGATTTGGAAGATGGTCCATTCCGGCCGCTTCGCTTTCAGGTCGGGAGAATGAATGACAAGAGCTGCTGGATAGACATTACGATCAGGGAGGGGCGAAACCGTATCCTCAGGAGGGTTTTTGATTATTTAGAGCTTCCTGTCATTCGTCTCATCCGCACCGCTATTGGAGAATTAACGCTCCAAGGTCTGGAAGAGGGACAGAGCCGCTTTCTGTCTCCCCAGGAGGTAGCAGCATGCTTGCCGCCGAAAGATCGGAGCAGTACTAAAAAAAAATCAAAAATATCTTGACATTCGCAATAAAATAAATAATAGTCGGCCAAAAAGTAAGCTATATTATCACGTTATTTGGAATGACACTTGTCTTTCGTAATTTTCTAGGAGGAAGGAATGAATAAATCGGGATTGATTGAGGCAGTAAGCAGGAAAGAGAATATTACTGAGAAGAAGGCCGTAGAGGTCGTCAATCTTATCTTCAAGGGTTTCACCGAGGAATTGAAAAAGGGTGGACGAATTGAAATTCGCGGGCTGGGAAGCTTTGTGGTCCGTGATTATGAAGCCTATACGGGAAGAAATCCGAAGACGGGGAGGAATATTAAGGTATCTCCCAAGAAGCTTCCCTTTTTCAAGGTAGGCAAAGAGT
>DMAT01000116.1 GCA_003451635.1 Syntrophus sp. (in: bacteria)
CACCCCCGGCGGCAGGGGCTCGACTTTTCTCGACTTAACCGTAGATCCCCCGGCTCTGCTTCGGGAGGGGGCGATCCAAGGCACAGCAATCAGAGCTGCCTTAAAAAAATAAATGCCTTATTTATTCATTCTCATGAGCAGTTCCAAATTCATCCGGGCGGCCTGATAATCGGGCTTTAAACGCAGGGCCTCCTGAAAATGGGCAATGGCCTCCTGCTTTCGCCCTAACCTCCCCAGTGCCAGACCCATATTGGAGTGCGCGGCGGCGTAGTCCGGTTTCAGGCGCAGGGCATGTTCCAACTGTACCACGGCCTCGTTTAATCTTCCCGACCGGCCGTAAGCCACTCCGAGATTGGAATAGGCCTCCGCATAATCGGCTTTAAGGCGAATCGCCTCCTGTAGGTAACGGATCGCATCATCGGTTTTTCCCAGGTTAGCCAGGACATTTCCCATATTGGAATAAGCACCTGCATAATCCGGCTGGAGCCGGATGGCCTCCTCAAAATGCCGGATTGCCTCATAGGGATTTCCCGCCCGATCCAGTTCAAGGCCCAGGTTCAGATGGGCGCGGCTGTTTCGTGGTGATTTCTGCACCGTATCCGTCCAGATCGACACCTCGCTGGCATAAACACCATTGCGTTTGTACGTAATCCCGCCCAGCAGCAAAGCCAACACGAGCAAACCGACAACCCCGGCAATGGCCGTTTTGTCTTTCCCGACGGCATACCGCTCCTGTAAGAGCAGGCTCAACCGATACATCCCGACAACCCCCAGCACGACCAGCGCCGCCAGGGGCAGATACATGCGATGCTCAAAGGCGGGGTCAGGGAGAGTCACAAGAGACGTAGGGGCAAGAATGGCAAAAAACCACGCCCCCAGAAAACCGACGGGCTTGCGCTTAAAAACCGCCCAGCCGGTGAGAACAATTAGCGTTGACACGATCATGATGGAGGGCCACGCCTTTTGCCATGTCGTAAGAGGCCAGACATAATCGAGACAAAGGGCATCTGGCCACACTACAAGGCGCAGATAGTGGAGGATCACCTCCGGCTGGGTCTGCCAGTACTGCACCAGAGGCAGAGATGCCTTTAACCCCGCCCCCTGGGCAACCTTCAATCCCATCATCACAAGAAAGCCAAGTACGATCAGACCACCGGCCAATCCGCAGTAGAGAGGCCAAGATGTCCTGACGGCTTCCTTCCATCCTTTTTTCATAAAGACCGCACCGTAGATGAGCAACAGGGGCGGCGCGACGGCGATCACTTCCTTGCTGCCCGCGCCCAGCAGAAAAAACAGCACCGCCGCCCCATGCCACAGTCCGGACCGCGACGACTGCCAGCCCCGGATGGCACAGTAGAAGGTCAATAAAAAAAACAGGCCCATCATCGATTCGCAGCGCTGAATGACATAGGTGACCGCCTGGGTCTGGAGCGGATGAAGCATCCAGAGCAGGGCACATGCAAATCCGAGCGGAGTCGCCGCCCGCCCGCAGATGGCCTTCATTCTATCGGTCAACAGCGTTCTGCGCACAATGCCAAAAAGGGCGATTCCGGCCAGGAGATGAACGGCCAGGTTCAGGATGTGGTACCCCCTAACATTATCTCCACCGAGGGCGTAGTTGACGGCGAGGGAGACCCGGATGACGGGCCGGGTATAGAGGCCCGAACCGGCCGGCCCCTGAAACAGATTCACACTGTTGCGGATGTCATGGATGGTCTGGTTATCAACAATATTGGGAATGTCATCGTAGATAAAAGGACCGTAAAGGCTGTTTCCATAGGCCAGAATACCTGCGGCAATCAGAAAGAATACCGCAAAATATACGCCCGAAAAACGACTTCGATGGTTTGGCGGGCGGGGTATGTCAAACTCTTTTTTTTCTTTTCGTTTTTTCTTCATTTTTCCCAATCGTCGGTCTGCCCAAGAGGGACCATGTCGTTTTGTTTCAGATGGCTATGATCTGATATTCTTCAAGCAAACCCTTTCCAGAACCGCAAGAAATTCCTCCGCCGTCCGATCCCACGTCAGCGTCCGGCTCCAGGCCAAAGCGCGCTCGGCGTACACCGTCCGGATACCGGCGTCCCCAAGGAGCATTATCGCACACTGGCCCATGGCTTCCGGATCGGGTCGCACAAGACGGCCCGTCTGCCCGTCGCGGATCGAATCCCGGAGGCCGGGGACGTCGTAACCGATAGCCGGGGTCCCGCAGGCATTCGCCTCCGTCACCACCAGACCCCACCCTTCCCGGACAGCGGGCATGAGAAGCAGATGAGCCCTTTGCATACGCCGGATTTTTTCTTCCTCACTGACATAACCCAGAAACGTCACATCCATGTCTTCGGCCAGTCTCTTAAGCCTGGGAAGTTCGGGGCCGCGACCGGCGATCCAGAGGCGGGCATGAGGGGAAACCCGGCAAACGATCCGGAAGGCTTCGATGGCGTGGTCGACCAGGTTCGTCTCCTTGAGCAATCCCACAAACAACAGCGTCGGAACGTCTTCTTTTGCGGGAATCTCAGTAACGGGTTCAAACCCGATACCCATGGGCACAATGGTAACATCTGAAAACCCCAGCTCCTCAAGATCTTTCTGGGTGGAGCGACTGATGGTCAACGTAGGAAGGTCCTTGTAGCGCCTCATCCAGAGAGGTTCGATCCACCATTGGAACAGGTGGCTGAGGACCGGGGGCAGAACATGGCCGTACTTCTCCCCGGCCAGCTCGTTGACAAGAAAGACAAGGGGTTCCTGGACAAAGCGGGGGGTCATGAAAGGACGGCAGGTATATTCGTCGATGACGACATCGAACCGGCCCCTGAGTTTCTCCTTATAATATCTTCTGGCCAGGGGATAGACGGTGACAGGATTTCCCATGCGGATGACGGTGACGCCTTCAAGCACTTCCCATTGGGACGCATTCCGGAACAAAGAAGAGACAAGGGTTACCTCCTGGCCTCCAGCCACCCAGCGTTTTGCGACTTCATGGGTAAAGACCTCCGCTCCCCCCGCTTCGGGATTGGACCTGTCCCTGAGATTAAAAATCAGAATTCGCAGGGACATGTCATTCCGCTCCGGAAAGACGTTTTTTTTCACAGAGATGATACACCTGAAACTGCCATCGCAGGGGCCAGAAGATTAGAGCCGCCGCCTGTAGAGCCCGGAAGGGAATATGCCAGGCCTTCGACAGGGATATCCACCGCCAGGAAAGGATATGGAGATCGCGCCAGCGCTTTTTCACATGAAGTCCGGCCTCTTCAAAAACCTTTTTCCACTGATCAATGTTCATCGTGACCTCGCGCATATCGCTCTGGATCGTCCCTCTGTAAAAACCGAGGCGGCGGGTGAGAAAACCCGCATTGGGGACAAGGATGAGGATACGGGCGTCATCCCTGGCCACCCGGACCATTTCGAGAAGGGCTTGCTTCATATCCATAAAATGCTCCAGCGATCCCAGGCAGGTGACCAGATCGAACTGCCCCGTCCCGAAGGGCAGGTTTTCGGCGCATCCCACAAGGAGGATGCCGTCATGCAACGAGGTCCGGCCAATTACTAGAGCCCGCTGGGACAGATCGATCCCGAGGGGAATCGCCCCCTNNAGCCATTCAGCCGTTCCGCAACCCACATCAAGAACGCGATGCCCTCCCGATACATCCATACGCTGGGCAAGACGCCGGTAATGCAGGGATATCGTCCCCGGCAACGGAACATCCCGGTAATAGACCTCATTGTAGAAGCGGCGCACCGTGTCCATATTCATCGGATCACCCCCTCCCCGGTTTATCTGCCGGGGAATGACATATTTCCGGATGATCCGGGAGACGAAACCCCCGATTAGCTTGGGGGGGAACGTCCAGATGATCCGGGAAATCCTCAGGGATGACATCTCACCGCCGTAGCGGGCGGGAACATACATTTCCCCAACGCTGCCTCCTAGAATGTTCAGCTCGATAAACATGCTGTTCTCAAAAAAGTATCCCCGGTCAATCCGGTCCAGGGGAAGGCGGGAGAGCATGTTGCGGGTAATGAGGAGATATCCGTTCTGGGGATCCGATATCTCCCGGAACCCTGACGCCATCCTTGTCAGGAACGTCAGGATGAGATTTCCCACCAGACGGACAGGGGGCATCTCCGGCAGGGAACCGCTTTTTTGAAAGCGGTTCGCCTTGACATAGTCGTATTTCTGCTCGACAGCTAGTCGCGCCATATTCTCCAGATAATCCGGCGCCATCTGGCCATCGGCATCGATTTTCGCCACAAGATCGACCCCCGCGGTCAGGGCGGCCTTGAATCCCGTCACCATGGCGCCGCCCACCCCCTGGTTGCGTTCATGACACAGGAGGACGATCCTCGGATCATCCAGGGCCTGAACCGCCTCCCTCGTCCGGTCCGCCGAACCGTCATCGACAATAATGATCCGTTCAACATACACCGGCAGGGAAAGAATGACCGATCGGATGCTTGTCGCTGCGTTATAGGCCGGAATGACGACGGCAAGGCTGTAACTGTCGATTTGAGAAGACATTGTTTTGTATGGCGCGAAGTATAGAGAGGCCGATTTTACTTGTCAACGGATATTTTGGTAACGGCAAATTATGCCAAATCTTGTTCATAATAGGGATTTAAAGGTTAGCGCCCTTGCCGAGGGGTTTTCCCTGTCCTTGCAGGTCTATATAAAACTATTGACAATTTCGTGAAATATATTTAGTAAATAATCACAAATACGACTATCCTTTGCAGCACGCGCATATTTGGAACATTTTTTGTTAAAAAACGGAAATAATTCCAAACATT
>DMAT01000360.1 GCA_003451635.1 Syntrophus sp. (in: bacteria)
GGCATAGGCGGCAAGGCCCTTGAGCCCGTATATTAAAAGCTGCTGTAAAGAAAGGATATCAGGATCAATTGTTGGATCGGATTTAACGCCCGCCTGTTCCCCCTGGGCAAGCAGACCCTCCATGGTTTTCTCCGGCACAAACATGGCCGGACCTTCAGAAGCAACCAGGCTGACTCTGGATTTCAGCCCATCCCGGTATTGCACGGCCTGATTGATCATGGGGACAAACCGTTGGGGATCAAAATCCACATTAGTTAATGTTGAAAATATTGCCTCACAGACGAACCGGTCCATTTGGATGTCGGATATCCCGGATTTCCTGGCCTCAACAGCGTACAGGGAGAGACCTTTGAGCGCATAAATCAACAAATCCTGTAGGGCGGCGACATCGGGTTGTTTCCCGCATACGCCACTTTTTGTGCATCCTTCGCCTTTCGCCGTCTGTTCACATTGGTAACAAAACATGATATTATCTCCTCTAAGATACATGGTTTTTTTGGAGCCGGAGATTCTATTGCTTTTGGTTCCTGGCTCCCTGTTTCATCGTTGCTTCCCTTTTACACCCATTGGATGATGTGCGCCTTGACTTAAATCAAGAATCGAAAGTTTATCGCCATATTTTTCCATAACCAACATTTGCGGACTTGCAGTGGGCGGTGATATTTTCCTTTGACATTTCAAAAGGTGACATATTACTATGCCGTTCGTACAATATCTCATACTTCACGTCATCGCGAGAACTCATACGGCCGATTTAAGAGACGGCGGAGTTTTCGCGCTTTTTATCTCCATCAATTATTGATCTATTTATATGATATGGAAAATTAAGCCATGATGACTGAGAAAAAAAAACCCCCCATCCCCTTTTTCGAAGGGCTCTCTGCCCAACAGCAGCGGGACATGTTTGCCGTGGGCATTTCCAAAACCGCGGAGAGAGGTCAGAAGATCTTTTTTGACGGTGACAGGGCCACCGGCTTTTACATAGTTTTATCGGGAAAGGTTAAAATATACAAGCTCGCGCCGGAAGGGAAGGAACAGATACTTCATGTCTTCGGTCCCGGCGAGCCCTTCGGGGAGGTTCCCACCTTCGCCAATGACGTTTTCCCCGTCCATGCCCAGGCAGTCGAAAAAACCAACCTGCTGTTTTTCCCCCGGGAGAGCTTTCTCGGCCAGATCCGCCAGGATCCAGACCTGGCCATGGGGATGCTGGCCACCCTGTCCCGCCGCCTCCTGCATATGACCAAATTAGTGGAGAGCCTGTCCCTACAGAATGTCTCCACGCGCCTTGCCGCCTATCTTGTCCAGTTGAGTGAAGCTCAGAAGCAGGCAGCCACGGTAAGACTGGACATCAACAAGGGGCAGTTGGCCAGCTTACTGGGAACTGTTCCCGAAACCCTCTCCCGGGCCCTGAACCGGCTGACAAACCAGAACCTGATCAAGGTGCAGGGGCGCCAGATCACCATTATCAACAGAGCGGGACTGGACGAATGGGAGGAAACAGGACTATGAGGACCCCTATGAGGCCTTCACGAATGACGTGGACTGTCCAAGCGTTGAGGAAAATGAACGGACAAAAGCTCAGGACTGCTCACCATGACTAAGGACGATCAAACCGCTGAGAATTGCGCCCGCCTGCAATCTCAATTGGCGCAAATCGACAACGTGCGCAAGGTATCCTTTTATTCCCCGGATTTTCAATCCTGGTATAAGCAAACAGGTGAGCTGATCGAGAGCATTTACGGTAAGAACTCCCACCCTTGCGAAGCGTTTCAGGCCGTTCTATTCACGCCCCTTTTTCTTTCCTGCCGCTGCGGCGATACCGTCTTCACAGAGGCCTATGAGCAAGGTATGGAAGAAGTCCGCTCCCTCCTCGCGTCATGTCTGAGAAAAGCTTAACCTCATCCCCACCCTACCCCTTGCCTTTCAACATCCTTGCCGTTGCAACGGCCTTGTGCAGCATCAGACCGGCGGCTTGAAGGGCCTGCTTGTCTTGGCGCACCCCGAGTTTGTCCGTCTGGTAGGAAAGATCCTCGTTCATCTGTCCGGAAACGGCCCCGACGCCGAATATGGCCCCGGCGGCATGGACGGACGGGGTCCACAGCTCATGGAGAAGAAAAGCGCTATGGATGCTTTCCAGCGTCGTTTCAATACCGCCGTTCCTTGTCCAGGCGACAGCAAGGGCGACCCCGACTTTGCCCTTCAAGGCCAGATGCTTCTCCCTGCCAAAGATAAAACAGCGGGTCCGATCAATGAGGCACGCCATCAGTCCCGAAAGTCTGGCAAAGTAGACCGGCGAAGCCAGTACCAGGACATCACAATCCCGGATTTTCATGAGGATGGGCGAGATGTCGTCCTCAATCCTACACAGTTGGGCCGGGGTCTGCTTTCTCATGCACCAGTTGCACTGCGTACAGTCAGAAAAATTAAGGCCGGCCAAGGCCAAAGCCTCCGTTTCCACGTCCCCCTCTTTTGCCGCCTCTTGCAGGGCATGCTCCAGAAGGTATGCGGTGTTTCCTCCCCGGAAAGGACTTGAATGGATACCCAGAACCCTTATCTTTTTTGCCTCCACAGAAAAAACCTCCTTTTTCTCTCTCCATACCTGAGCCAACCACGCTGACCCCGTTGCCCCTGATAAGGAATTCCGCCCCCCATGTCAAGGGTACAAAAATATTCTTCAAAAAAAGTCTTTTAATAAAGAGCGTTACATGTTAAGC
>DMAT01000042.1:0-16037 GCA_003451635.1 Syntrophus sp. (in: bacteria)
TTGCCGGCCAGGATTTCAAGGGCGCCCGTTTCATGCAGGTGAATGCGGCCCAGGCGGACCTGACGGGGGCGGATTTTACCGGCGCCGAGCTGACCTACTCCACGTTTATGGAGGCCGATTTGACGGGCGCCAACCTGACCGGTGTCCGGGCTCAAAACGCTCTTTTCAAGGGGGCGGTGTTAAAAAAGACCTTGTTTAAAGAGGCCGATCTTTCCCATGCCTTTTTAGGGGAATGCGATGCCGGGGGGGCCGATTTCACGGGGGCAAAACTCATGAACGGCGTCTTCACCAAAGCGAAATGCCGGGCGGCGGTGTTCGTGGACGCCTTTTGCGCCTATGCCGATTTTTCTCACGCCGACCTGACGGCGGCGGATTTTTCCGGCGCTAATCTTTATGCGGCAAAATTGCACCGCATTATCGAAGAACATACCAAATGGGACAGGGCAAACAAGCTCCTCGTAAAGGGGACGGATGAAGAAATGGCAGAGGCTGAAGACTGGGCTCCGCCGGTGGAAAAGTGAAAATAAATGAGTGAACCATATACGGAGGAAAAACCATGCAAAGGCTGTTGAAGAAAAACGAGTATCCCCAGCCGTATCTTGAGTACGGGATGGTAGTGGAAGCGGGGGATCTGTTGAGAGTGGAGACTGCGCTGGGCAGTTACACGGCCCTGAAGGCGGCAAGCTGTCTCGTGCGGCCGAAGCAGGGAGATTCCGTCCTTGCCGCTTTTGATGGGGAGGGAAACTGTTTTATCCTCTCCGTGCTCGTGCAGAATCAGGCGGCGGGGCAGATCAATGAGATCATCCTGGAAGGGGATGCGAGTCTTCATATTCGCCGGGGAGGACTTACGATTTCCGCTGATGATGAGGTGTCGGTCGTGTCGGACAGGCTTTCCCTGGCTGCCCGGACCGGCAATGCCGCCTTCGAGGAATGTTCGTTCTTGGGGAAGTCTCTTTTTGCGGAATTCGGAACCATAAAGACCATTGCCGGGAAAGTGGAAAATATCTTCCAGCAATTTACGGAAAAGCTCATCGATGCCTTCAGATTCGTGAAAGATCACGAGGAAATACAGACCGGATCGACGCGCTATCTCGTCGATACAAACCTCACCATGCATTCCAAGAATGCCATGCATGTCGCCGAGGAAATCGTCACGATCAACGCCGGTCAGGTCCATCTCGGATAAAAACTCATGCCCGTGATTACGGGTTCAATGAAGAATGAAAACAGGTACCTAGGCAGAAAAGTTTTCATGTAAAAGTCAAGGAGGTTGTTATGTTCATGCTATCCCAGGGCGCGGGAATGAATATGGGTTTCCCCGATGTATGCATTACCCCCGTGGGTCCCATCCCGACCCCCATCCCTTACCCGGACATCAATATGTCGGCGACGACGGCCCCGGCAGCGTATAATATCCTTGTGGACTGCATGCCCTCGATCAATCAGCTTTCCATGGGGCTGGTGAGCTTCGGCGACTGTACCGGCGTGATGGGGGGAGTCGTTTCCCATCTGATGGACGGGCAGACGGAATATCTGATGGGGTGTGTGACCATATTTGTTGACGGCGCTCCGGCGCAGCGATTGACGAGTGTTACCGGCCAGAACAGCCTGGTCATGCTCCCCAACGCGCCGGGCATGTGCGCCTGTCCCAGTCAGGTGACAGTGCTGACCCTCGGGTGAAACTTCTCCCCACCTGTTATCTCGCGGGCATGGCAACGCGGAAGCCATAAATCGAGGTCCGGCTCGATGGATAACCCCAGTCCCGGTTTGCTGCCCGGACCGTCGCCGGGATGCTGATCCAGGAACCGCCGCGCAGGACACGCATTGCACCGACAGCCGGTCCCTGAGGGTCGTGGCGGGGACTGCTGCCGTAATAGCGATCCTCATACCAGTCTTGACACCACTCCCAGACGTTTCCGCTCATATCGTAGAATCACAAACCATTAGGCAGCTTTTGACCGACGGCCCGGGTTTTCCCGTCGGCATTATCGGCAAGCCAGGCGTACTCGCGGAGTGACGAAAGATCGTTTGTCCCTGCCCACTTCTTATTTTTCCCGCCGTCACGGGCGGCAAATTCCCATTGCGCTTCCGTGGGGAGTCGGAAAGTCCGTCCTGTTTTTACGGACAACCACTCCGTAAACGCCGCCGCGTCATCCCAGGAGATGCCGACAACCGGGTGATCGTCTGCTGTTAAGGCGTCTCCCATGATGGCATAATACCCGCCCCCGCCCGCATAGATGCTATAGTTGCTTTCATGCTCCGCCCATTCCGGCAGATGACTCCCCGTCTTGAGGGCGAATTGCTGGTATTGCCGATTGGTGACCTCATACTTTCCCAAATAGAAATCGCTGACGCACACTTCATGAAGCGGTTCCTCATCTTTCGCCGGCACATAATCTTCCGGGCAAATCGGACGGTAGGGAAGCACCTTGTTTTCACTGCTCTCAAAGGTATCCCCCATCTGGTAGCAGCCGCCCTTGACGAAGATAAATTCCATTTCTGTATTGGTTTCGGTAAAGTCTGCCCCCCTGGTCGCGGGAATGGTCTTTCCCGTTCCCCGCAGTCCTTGTTTATTTCCCCCTTCATCCCCCGCAGCGGCGCTTCCCGCCATATTGAAAACCAGGATTATAAGGATACAAAACGATAGAATGAGTCGTTGCAAAATTTTCATCCGTCTCTGCCTGGGAGCGCAATTGAAACCGATATTTAGGTGATATTGTCTTTGGCGGGTCGGAGTATAGGGGGGTTGTTCTCGTTCGTCAAGGATATTTTGCGTCGAAAAACAGGGGTATGCGATGCGGTATGGGGAACATCCAATAGCCTTCAGCCTTAGTTGGCAGACTGGAGTCAGGTCTTGAAGAAGTATTCAAGACCTGACTCCAGGGAGAGTCGTTTATTAAGCTTTCGGCGCCTTCCAGTTGTCTTCCGCCTCGATGCCGTCCGGAGTGTACGTCCAGACGATATCCTCATAGGTGAAGGCGATTTCCTGCATGTGCTTGAAGGGCTTATTCTCCTCCAGGAAGGTGTAGGGGAAGAATTCCCGGCAGTTTACAATGATCGCTTCCTTCAGCTTGATCGTGAAGTATTTTTCCTCCTGTCCTTTTTCACTGATCCGGTAGAAGGTGATCTCTGCATCGAGATGTTCACCGGAGCAGCAGGCCTGGAAGAGCTTGGGGGTGTGCTTGCCCATGTTAGTGACAAGCTTCAGGGGCAGATGGATACGCTGGCCCGTGGGCAGACCCGTATGGGTGTCCTTGGGGATTTCCACCGCATGGTCCATCTGATAGCAGATAATCAGATTTTCCCGGCCCTGCTGGGTGCAATCTCCCTGAATTTCTCCCTGATTCTTGCCCGTTACCTTCATGTAAATTGTCATTGCCATGGTTCTTTTCCTCCTTCTTTCTTTTATTGGTCTGTTTTAATTCCTATAGCAGCATATCCCGTGCCATGAGGCAATATGCAAATATTTAAGGTAGTTACAAAAACACCTGCTTTGGTTGCGCCCAGGCCCGCCAACATTGTGGGCAGCGGTGCCAACAAAGTTGGCAGTACAAGCCGGAAACAGCAAGCTCATTCGGCGTTAATGCCGTATCGTTTCATTTTCTTACGTAGGCCTTCCCGGCTCATCCCCATGCGCTTTGCCGCTTCGGACCGGTTGCCATTTGTCGCGGCAATGGTTTCCAGAATGAGACGGCATTCCGTTTCTTTCAGCGACGGGGCATGCTCAGCGGCCATCTCGGCAACCGGGGTCTCCCGCACATGATTGCGCAGATCTTCCGGAATAATGGTGTCCGTGGCTGCCAAGGCAACTGCCCGTTCCACCTCATTTTCAAGTTCCCTGATATTCCCCGGCCAGGAATAGGCAGTAAGCTTTTTCAGGGTCTCCTTCGCAAAGTGCATCGGTGGGCGGCCAAGACGCTTTACCGATTGTTCAAGAAAATAATTAAGCAGGAGCGGGATGTCATCCGGTCGCTCCCGCAGCGGAGGTAAATGGAAGTGAACAACATTCAGGCGGTAAAAGAGGTCTTCGCGGAATGCTTTTGCTGTCACAGCCTTCCGGATGTCCGTGTTCGTGGCGGCGATGATGCGAACATCTACAGGGATGGATTTTCTTCCGCCGACATGCTCCAGGACCCTTTCCTGAATCACGCGCAGGATTTTGGCCTGCGCAGCGGGCGGCATATCCCCGATTTCGTCAAAGAACAGCGTGCCTCCGTTGGCCTGTTCGATCTTGCCGATACGCTTTTCCACCCCTGTTGCCACGCCTTTTTCCACGCCAAACATCTCGGATTCGAAGATGCTTTCGGGTATCGCGGAACAGTTCAGCGCAACAAAAGGCCCGTTACAACGGCTGCTGTTATAGTGTATGGTTTTAGCGACCAATTCCTTACCGGTTCCCGTTTCGCCCGTAATCAGTATGTTTACGAGGCTATCGGCAATTTTTTGTACTTTGTCAAGAAGTGCCAGCAGAATGGGACTTTTACCGATGATGCGAACGGGACGGAAGTGTTGGCGGATAGTTTGCCGTAAATTGACATTCTCATGGGAAAGGTGATCTTTCGCTGCCAGCAGTTCCTTTTCCGTTTCTTTTAAATCATCAATGACGCATTCGAGGCGGTATTGCTTGGATTCGACCTGAACCATCATCATCCCGAAGGCCTCGGCCAGTTTTATGACAAGCTCGGGATAGACGCCCTCCTTGGTAAGTTCGAAGAGGACGTTCTCATTCCCGTATTTGCCGATGGAGATCTCCTGGCAGAGTCCGATGAGATACTGCAGTAATTTATCCGATTGATTCTTTTCCATGGGTTACGACCTAACTCCTTACCGGCAATATTTATTTCATAATGGGAAGGCTCCACCGTTGCTTCGGTGTCAAAAGTGAGAGGAGTAAAAAATCGTGTGGCTGATTTCCGGTTCAATAACATGACCATCTTCAGGGTCCCGAAGTAATATTCTTAGCCATCCCGGAGCGGCTCTTCGCTCTTCCCGTGCTTTTGGTAGCATCTTTCTTCCAGTTATGAAAAAGAACACTCGTGAAATGGTGAAATGTACTGTTGTTTGGTTCATCTACCTATACGTAACCTGTTCAAGCTTACAAAGGTATAGAATACAGTTTAAAACATTCGATATGTAAAGAAGTGAACGTGTCCCCTTCCTCTTTATACAGTGAATTAATCATCATCAAACATCATTGCCATTCAAGCAAAATTTCATCGGAACGTTCATTGCTACTCAAAGAGAGCCATTCTCGCCCCCTGTTATAACTTGCACGTAATGCCTGAACAGAGAATTCAATGGCTTCAGAGCATGAACTATTGATTTTATTCGAATCTACCGAAGCACCATGAATGAGACGAGATCTGACACCGTAAATATCAGAAAGTCTTTTTCGCAGTTCCCTCCTCTTTGCTGGATCGCGCTCAATCAGCTTTGCAAGCGCAGCGGATACGCGGAATGTTACCTCGTTGGAGGTTCCGAGTAAGTTTTCCCATACCATAACAGCATCAATCAAAGCATCACTACGATCCATTCGATGGGCGACTGCTGATACCATTCTTTTAGCTGCAATATCAATGCTTTGAGTATGTGCACGATCCACTATCCTTGCCCATTCCTCCAGTTCCGAAGATCTATCTCCAAAATCCGGATTTATGCCAAACGATATAGGTAAAATTGGATATGAATATCCAAATCCTTGCTGGAATGGAAAAAGTAAGGTTGTCCAAGTTATCAGGGGAACTACTGGATTAGAAGCATCTTCCGAGGCCAAGGCACATGCTAGTGGGAAGAGATAACTTGAGCGGCTTGGTTCAAGATCTGCAGCGTCAAATGATCGTTCTGGCGAGGGCGACCTATCAAATACAACTGGAAGCAACTTTGACTCCGCTAAAATACAGGTTGTTATAGGCTGACCCATCGGATGAGATGCTCTACTGTCACTCTTTTTAGGTGCTGGTCTTATAATTCCCTAGGGAGTCACAACTTGCGCGCCGTCCGGCAATGAAAAACGAGCAATTCCGGTAATACTATACGCACGAACCCTTTCCCCCCTTATCGCACGTCTTAGCTCCTCAAAACCCTCAAGAACCGCGCGAACGAATACGTTCTCAGTATTAGGTAGTCGCAAATAGTACATTTGCAACAATGCTGCCGTAAATAAAGATGTTATTAACCCAGAGGCGGGACCCCTACTTCCTCCTGCGGGATGCATAACCATTGGGTCAAGCTCTCCCTCATGAGGAGCAATAATTGAAAACTCTGAATCCAGTAATATTTGATTTGCAAGGTTTGGAATTGCAACATATCGAGCCTGTGGTAATAACGAAACTTGTTGCGCCCCTTGTAGAACATGGTCGGAATGGAAAAAATTACCGAATATATTCGTGTTTTCTTCTCGAACCTGTGTTCTTTCACGGAAAACGGCAACCGCCTGTTCCGTAAGTAAGGTCAGGATGTCCGGCATGGATTCTCCCTTTAATGAATATCATCATTAACAATAGTTGATCCCTTACCCAAGTTAATCTCCCTCAAAACAGTGGGCCGATGCTTGCTTTCTATTGTTATCAATTGGTTTATCGGCGTTGACATAGCATTTCATTCATCAGTGGACCCTGTCCCCCTAATAGAATTGTTATTTTTTAGGCATAATTTGGAAAGAACATCAATAATTAAGACTTGAAGTCTTGCAACTTCGTCAATGTAGGTTGGCTGAGAACTTGAGGAAGGAGTGGGCAAAACAGCCTGAATAATGTAGGTCTCTTTCCCTCCCGCAGTATTTACGTATTCCCTCCAAGGACGCCACCTACCCTATACGTCTCATATTGTAGGGCACCGTTAAGGTGCTTCAGATCTCTGAAGAACCTTAACTATTTAATATAATAAGAGTATTGGCGACGCCTCGTTTCATTTTCGTGCGGGCTTTTTGCCCGGCAACGGCTTCTTTAATGTTTGGTCTGTCCCGGCGTTGTCGCCGAAATCAAAGGAAAAAGTTCCCTCGGCGTCTATATCCAGATGCACCCGGGAGGGCATGCCCCCTTCGCTCATGTGGGTGAGGATTGTCTGGGACAGGCGGGGGAGGACGTTACCATTCAGGATGTACTCTATATTCCTGGCCCCCGTCTCCACTTCGGTGCAGCGGGCGGTGATGGCATCCACGACCGCCGGGGCGTAGGTCAGGGCCATTTTATTATTTTCCATGAGACTCTTCTGTATCCTCTTAATCTTCAGCTCGACGATGAGTCGCATGGCCTCGGTATTGAGGCTGTAGAAGGGGATGACATTCATACGGGCCAGGAGGGCCGGTTTGAAATGCGACGAAAGAATAGGCCGGACGGCCCCGGCGACAACGTCCGCTGCCGGTGCGTCGGGTCCGGCGGTCATCTCCTGGATCACGTCGGAAGCGAGATTGCTCGTCAGGATCATGATCGTGTTCCGGAAGTTGATCTCCTTGCCTTCGCCGTCGTTGGCGATGCCCTTGTCGAAGATCTGGTAAAACAGGTTCATGACATCGATATGGGCCTTTTCCGATTCGTCCAGAAGGACGACGGAGTAGGGCCGCTGCCGGACGGCTTCCGTCAGCATGCCGCCCTCACCGTAACCGACATAGCCGGGGGGGGAGCCGATGAGGCGGCTTACCGTATGGCTTTCCTGAAACTCGCTCATGTTGATCGTCACGACGTTCTTTTCGCTGCCAAAGAGCATATCCGCCAGGGCGAGGCCGGTTTCCGTCTTTCCCGTTCCGCTGGGGCCGGCAAAGAGGAACACGCCGATGGGCTGCGTCGGGCTTTTGATGCCTGACTTGGCGGCCCGAATGACTTCCGCCAGGGCGCCCATGGCGGCGTCCTGACCCTTGATCCGCTCTTTGAGGCGATCTTCCAGGTGGATAATGGTTTCCGCTTCGTCCTTGAGCATCTTCCCCAGGGGGATGCCCGTCCAGTCGGAAACGACCTGTGCGACGGCGTCGGGATCAACCTCAATCTGAATCAGCGGTTCATCAGCCTGGAGATCCTTCAGCGCCTGACCGGCTGCTTCCAACTGTTTTATCAGATCTTCCTTCTTATCCTGCTCTTCCGCGGTCAGTTCATTGAGCTGTTCCCGAAGGCTAACAACCTGGTGAGCGGCTTCCTTCTCCTTCAGCCACCGTTCCTGAAGCTGATCCGCTTCATCATGGACGGCCTTGCGCTTGTCCACGACGCCCTGGTACTTTTCTTCGTCGATTTTGGCGCCGTTGGCCCGGTCCCTGTCCATCGCCTTGAGTTCGCGATCGTAGGCCTGTACGGCCCGCTCCTTGGCCTCCAGCAGGGCGGGCTTGCCGGTCAGGTTGACCTTGACCCGGGCGCAGCTTGTATCCATGAGGTCGATGGCCTTGTCGGGCAGGAAGCGCCCGGTGATGTAGCGGTTGGAAAGCTCTGCGGCCGCGATGACCGCGTCATCCCGCACATTGACGTTGTGGGATTTTTCGTAGGCAAGTTTGCATCCGCGCAGAATCAGAATGGAGGTTGCAACGGTCGGTTCGTCAAGCTTGACCGGCTGGAAACGCCGCGCTAGGGCCGGGTCTTTCTCGATATATTTTTTGTATTCGGAATAGGTGGTGGCGGCCAGGGTTTTCAATTCGCCGCGCGCCATGGCCGGTTTCAACAGATTGGCGGCATCGCCGCTTCCGGCCGCGCCGCCGGCGCCGATCAGGGTATGCGCCTCATCGATAAACAAGATGATCGGTTTAGGGGACGCCTTCACCTCGTTGATGACCGATTTGAGCCGGTTCTCAAACTCTCCCTTTACTCCGGCTCCGGCCTGCAGCAGCGCCATGTCCAGCCCCAGGATCGACACATCCTTCAGGCTGTCCGGCACATCGCCCAGGGCAATCTTCAATGCCAGCCCCTCGATCACCGCCGTCTTGCCCACACCCGCCTCACCTACGGCAATCGGATTGTTTTTCCGGCGTCGTCCCAGGATGTCAATGATCTGGCGAATCTCGTTGTCACGGCCAAAAACGGTGTCCACCTTGCCGTCACGGGCCTTTTGGGTGAAATCCTCGCAGTATTTGCCCAGGGCGCCGCTGGCCAGGGGGCCGGCTGCGGCGGCTGAACCCGACTCTGCGCCTGCAGGTGCGGCGTCTGCTGTCTCGATCGAGTTGGCCAGGATCTTGAAAAACTGCCCTTCCAACCCCTCCCGGCTGATGGTTTCCAACAGGTCGGTGTAGTTGCCCCCCGCATAGATGGACGACTTTGCCAGCAGCGCCAGCAGCAACGCACCGGAACGAATGCTGGCCTCGCCCAGATTGACCGAGGCCAGCAGCCACGCCTCCTGGATCCATTGCAGCAGAAGCGGCGAGAAAGCAGGTTTGCCGGCGTTGCCGGAACGCATCTCTTCCAGGGTCCGGTCGAGGCTTTTGCGCAAGGCGGTGCTGTTAATCCCGAACTGTTTGAGAATCAGATACCAGTCGGCTCCGGTTTCATCCAGCAGGCGGGAAACAAGGTGTTCAACCGTCACCTCGTAATGCGAACGGGAAACGCAGAGTCCGGCAGCCCCTTCGAGCGACCGTGTGCAAAACGGGTTGAGACGTTTGAGCAATGGCTTTATTTCTACACTCAGCATGCATTTCTCCTGAAATTTCAATGATGATAGGGAGCAGAGACGCTGGCCTCGCACCGTGTTGTGACATACCCTTCGGAACCGTCGTCGGCCAGCCAGCTGTTTACCCCTAAAAGAGCGCCCGACTGTTCGCCCAGGCTGATGGCCGGTATTTCAGTGCGGTCAAAAAGCACCTCGAAAGCGTAGGCAAGCGGGGAGGTGAGATACTGATCCACCAGAAAACCAGCCCGGTTCAAAACCGATCCCCCCGGCAAACAGGCCGAAAACTGTTCCGCTGGCACTGGTCCGAGAATGATGCTGAATTTCCCCATGCAGTCAGCAATTTCGCTTCCGACGTACATATCCTCACCTAAGGTGGCGTTCGTTGCGCCCAGGGCATTCCGCTGGTCTGCAGGCACGGGGACCATTTGCGGAATACACTGCCTGATATGCACCGCTATGCCCTGCAAGGCGTCGCTTAACATGGTTTTCAAACCGAGTGCGGAGCGCGGGTGCTGGCTCATGAGGCCTGCGTACCGTAAAAGCGATCTTCGCGCCTCTTCCTCGGCAGGCGTTCGGTCGCTTGAGTCGCCCATTCCCATCAGACAGTAAATGCGTTGCAGATACTCGCGGTCTTGCTCTTCGCATATTTGCAGGAAGAGATTGTATTTGAGCAAAGATCGGACAAAGAGCGGGTAAATCGTGGAGTTGACGATGTCTATGAAGTCGCGCGTGACGCTTTTGTCGTCTCCTGCCTCGATAAGGAGATCCTCTGTATAAAAAGACGGCAGAGGCGAGGAGGTGCCATAGAGGCCGAGAAACGTCGTGTTGACGACGAAACGATGTTCGCCGTCTGCAAGGGGAATCGCCTCAATGCCGGCAATATCCGCCGAGGGAAATCCGAGCGTCAGTTCCGGCCGGATGCGGAGAAAACGACCCTCCAGGGACGCTGCGTCTTTGAGGCCGCACGCCTCCCTTCGCCTGAGGATAAGCCGGAGGAGACGGATCGCCTGAAAGAAGGAGTATGCAGGGCCTTCCTTGAGCAGGTTCTGTTCTAAATCAGAAAATGTTTCCTGTTCTTTGCTGGCCATGTATACGTTTCCCCGGTGTTGACTTCTCTGATGGTAAGAGAAGTGAAGGAGTTTATAGGTGAGTACCAACTCAGAAAACGGTCGAGCACTGATCCGAACAGATACATGTCGCCGATGCCGGCAAAATTTTCCCTTTTGAGATGTAAGGTAATGGCGATGCCGCGTGCCATGATGCCCTGCATCAGACGATTGACGCTTTGTATGTCCACGCTTTCTATGCCTGCCACTCGCTTCTTGTTGGCAAGAATGGATGCCTTGTCTCGCCCTTCAGTGAAAATATACAGATCGAGTAATGTTTTGAGCGCTTCAGGACGGTCGATGGTGAGCAGGTTGATTGAGACATGGGAAAGAAGCCGCCACAGGATGCTGGCGCCCAGCGGCGGCTGGACATTCATGGTCGCAGGACGGATATTACTGAATTCCAACAACTCGGGGGAGGTGGAGGTGTGGCGGCAGATGTCCCCAAGGCCCAGGTCCTCCGGCAACGAGGCATTGGTGCACAGCAGCTTGAGCGACAGCACTTCCTCGACCGGAGCGATTGCCGCGCCCGGATAGGCCACCGAGATGTATGTTTCGAGGCTGTCGTCAATAACCGATTTGGCAATACTGATGTTGTAAACCGCTTGCGCTTCATATTGGGGAGAGAATTGCTGGAAGGAAATATATGCTTTTTCCTTCGAAGTCCCCTGCATGAACCCGGAAACTTTTTCAACGGAGATAATCTGATAATCCTTCTGTTTTGCCCCGGATGGACGGATGAGATAGCGGCTTTTGCGATGATCGTAGCGGATCGGCTCCGCGTCATGATGGAACAAATTGATAATCGGGGTGGCAAAGAGGAGAAATGAATCCTGTTTTATGGGGACCGGAACAGTCGGCTCCTGTTTCAGTTGTAAGGAAAGCGAGAAGCTGGAACCGCGCCCCCTGTTGGTCCAGCGTTCGATCCCCTCGATATCCACGAAGAGAAATTTTTCCGGCAGCATGAAATATTCCTGCAGGAGGCGGTACGCTGGAAACGACTGGGTGGGGTAATGGAGCAGCGCATCCCCTTGACCAAATCCGACAGGTTGGATAGCTGATGCGGGCAGAATGCAGGGCCTGCCATCGGGAGACGACAATTCCACCTGGGCGACATTGGTCATCAAGTGATAATAGAGGTCGCTTCCCTGGGGGATTCCCCCGGCAAGATAAAGCCGGATTCGTTTCTGGTTCCAGGCGGCAAGTGGAATGCCGGCAAGTTCAAACTGCAGGGTTATCCTGGGGGGCAGACCGGCCCGTTGTTCCATCGCCGCATTTTTGATCCTGAGCGGCAGCGCTTCGACGTCAAAACAGGTTCTGAAGACGCACGAAGTGCCGTCAACCGGGATAGACGCAACCTCGGTGCCGGCGGGAACCAGCAGGGGTTCGCGCAAGGTCGGACGGGGGGTAAACACCAGAATGGACGAGGAGGGGACCGGCCGCAGATAGTGGGGAGCCAGCAGGTTCATAACGCCATGCAAAAGCTCGGGAAATTCATCGTCCAGCTTGTGGCGGACAAGACCAGTCAGGAAGGCGGTTCCCTCAAGGAGCCGCTCGACATCGGGATCCGAAGTCTGGCCGCTCAACATGGGGGCAAGAGCGGGATGGGCTTTGGAAAACTCCGCACCCAGCTCTTTCAACAGCGTCAGCTCTTCCTGATAGTAACGGTTAAACATGGAGATTGCCCCTGTCTCAGACTATGAGGTAACTTTTACCTGCCCGTCGGAGTCAACGATGGTTTCAAAAACTATGGGTGTCCCTTTTTCATCGAGAACCAGTTTGGCAGAGATGGAAAACCGGAGCGCCAACAGGTCGTCCTGCTGTGTCCTGAAATGGACGGCTACATCCTTGAGGCGGGGTTCATATTGAACAATGACGCTTTTTATTGCCGTTTCCAGTTCCGGGATGGACTCTGAGGTGAAGGAGCTTGAGATGTTGGTCAGATCCGGAACACCGTATTCCGGATCAATTTCCACCGATCCTTTTTTGGTGTTCAGCACCCTGATCAGGTGTTCCAGCACAGAATGAACAATGGTGCCGGAATCGACATCAAGACGCCTTTCCGGATTTTCCTCCATTATGCGTATCCGCTCCAACAGCCGCTCTTTTTTTATTATTTGCATAAATTCCGTCGTTTCTTTGTCGAACCGGCAGCATAAGCACATGCAGGAAAGGTTGCCCTCTCCACAGGCGTGGAGAGGGCATTGGGTCATGGCAGCTTAGGATTTGGGTTTTGTCCAGTCATCATCGGTTTGAGCCAGGGTCGAGCCTTTTTCATCAAGGGAAATCCAGGTGATCTTGCCGTAGGTGAACATGACTTCTTCCATGTCGTGATACGGTTCATTCTCTTTGAGGAAGGTCATCGGTTTGTACGCCCTAATCGAAACGATAATCGCCTTTTCAAGCTGAACCTTGGCATAGATATATTCGTTGCCGCTGGTGCCGATGGCGGTGTAGCTCAGTTCCCATTTGGTGATCTGCTCGCCTGATGTCAGCGCCTGATACAGTTTGGGTGAAGCGAGATCTTTGTGCTTGGTGATGGAGATAGGTCCATGAACGCGCTGTCCGGTTGCAAGACCCGTATGGACGTCACGCGGGATGTGGACTTCATGCTCCATGGCGTAGACCAAAATGGAATCCTTGTACGCCTCCTGGGTGCAATCGCCTTTGATGTCGCTTTGTTTGGCTCCGGTCAATGTTAAATAACTGGTGTTCGCCATCTGCTTGTTCTCCTTGTATTGGTAGTTGAGAAACATGGTCCCTTGGGACCGGATTGGTTACGAGTGCTTACTTGTCGAGCTTGCCAACCAGAGAGAGGGTGAAGGAGGAGCCCATGTACTTGAAATGGGGCTTGACCATCATGGAGACCCGGTACCACCCAGGTTCTCCTTCAACATCCTCTACCTTAATCTGGGCGGAGCGGAGCGGTTTTTTCGCTCGGGTGCTCGCCGTCGGATTATCCATTTCAACAACATACTGCCCTATCCACTTGTTCAGTTCGTCCTCCAGTTCTCCCCGCTCTTTAAACGAGCCGATGTTTTCCCGCTGAATGACCTTGATATAATGTGCCAAGCGGTTAACGATGAACATGTAGGGGAGTTGGGTGCCCAGCTTGTAGTTGAGTTCCGCTTCTTTTCCTTCCTTGCTGATGCCGAAATTTTTCGGTTTCTGGCATGACTGGGCTGAGAAGAAAGCGGCGTTGTTGCTTCCTTTCCGCATGGTCAGGGCAATGAATCCCTCTTCTGCCAGTTCGAATTCCTTACGGTCGGTAATGACGATTTCGGTCGGAATCTTGGTCTGAATGGCCCCCATGGATTCGTACTGATAGAGTTCCAGATTTTCAACCGTTCCCCCGCCCTGCGGTCCGATGATGTTGGCGCACCAACGGTAGTTGGCAAAGCTTTCGGTCAGGCGGGTGGCAAAGGCGAAGGCGGCATTGCCCCACAGAAAACGATCGTTTCCTGCGGAGACGCTCTCCTCGTAGGTGAAGCTTTTGGTTGGGTTGGAAGACGGACCATACGGGAGGCGGAGAAGAAAATGCGGCACGGTAAGGCCCACATAATGGGAATCCTCAGAATTCCTGAAAGCCTGCCATCTGGCGTATTGAGGACCTTCAAAGATTGATTTGAGATCCTTCAAATCCGGAAGCTTGGAAAAATCATCGATGCCAAACATCTCCGCACTGGTGGCCGAAATGAAGGGGGCGTGCGACATGGCGGAAACTGCAGCCAGATCCTGCAGCAATTTAATATCTTGCGGGCCGGGTCCAAATTCGTAGTTACCGATTATGGCGGCGTAGGGCTGACCGCCGAACTGTCCGTATTCGCGGGAATAGGCAACCTTATACAGACCGGACTGCACCACCTCGGGAGCGTCGGAAAAATCGTCGAGCATGTCCTGTTTGCTGAGGTTCATGATCTCGAGTTTGATGTTTTCCCTGAAATTGGTTCTATCAACAATGAATTTCAGCGAACGCCAGGAGGATTCCATTTTCTGAAAATCCGAGTGATGCAGGATTTCATCCAGCTGGCGGCTCATCTTCTTGTCCAGCTCGGCAATCATTTCGTCGCAGATCAGGGCGTTGATCTTCTCCACCGATTTACCCGGCTGAAAAATCTGCGCAATCAGCGCTTCCACACCTTTTTTGGCGACAGAATAGGACTCGTTTTCTGGAGTCAATTTGGTTGCCGAAAGTATATCGTCTATCAGAGAGAGACTTTCAGTGGTTTCAGCACCCTTTTCTTCAACTTTCAGTTCTTCAGCCATTGTTATGCCTCTCCCTTTTTATCGCCGATGCCCATCTCATTGAGAATTTTGTCTCTCAACGCTGGGTCATCAATAATAGACTGAATTTTCTTCCTGAATTCCGGCACGTTCCCCAATGGCCCCTTCATGCCTTTGATTGCTTCACGCAATTCCATCATCTGCTTGAGCTCGGGGACTTGCTGGACAATGGCGTCAGGGTCGAAATCCTTCAACGAGTTGAACTTCAGATTCAACGTCATTTTTTCGTCAGGCTGGTCGGTCAGCGTATTGGCTACGCTCAAATCCACCGCCAGATTCTGCGCCTTGAGGACATCGTTAAAGTTATCTTTATCAATGTTGATGGGATCGCGTTCCTCAACACTCCTGTCATCCTTTGCTAGGGTGAAGTCACCCACTATTAACATTTTTAACGGAAGTTCAACTTCTTCCTTGGCATCGCCGGTTGCTGGGCGATAGGTTATGTTGACTCGTTCCTTGGGTGCTACCGATTCTTCCTGCATGTATGCTACCTCCCAGTTGAGATATGATAAAATTGTGTGACCCCAGTCAGCCGCCGTTCATCTTCTACGCCACAACTGGAATTGTAGGGGTAACTGGATTTGAAAGTAAAGGTAATTTCTCAAAGAGTTTCTTTTGCTGATCATTGTGGAATAATAACCCCTTGAAGCTGGAAAACCGTGTCAACTCTGGCCTCGTTCATTACCCGTTTCGCGATTGTCTTCTTTTGCCGCTGCATCACTGGAGGGCATGCGCATGAGCGGTGAAGACAGGCGGGGAGATGGCGTGTTTTTTAAAAGAAGGCTGTGAAATCAAAAAGATCTGGCGGGCCTGAGTGTATCGAAGATTGCCATCCGGAAGGCAGATCCGAATCTGGATGGCCGGGCATAGGCACAAATAATGGGCGGCTGAGCTGAGACTGGGCGAGGAAGGTACTTTTGATGTTTCGGCTTACATTTATCCAGCTCGTTGTGATCGATTAGATAGGAACTGATTCGTCAGTTCAGTTGTGCTTCAGGAGGTCTGATACCCAATCAAGATGTCGTTGGGCACTGAGGTATTGGCGGGCTGCTATGCTGAATGGGGCGG